>NZ_CP034348.1:0-187500 GCF_009762325.1 Roseovarius faecimaris | reverse complement strand
CGTTGAACATCAGCGTCTCCTGCCGCTTGGCGAAGAGACCAGAGCCAATCACCCGCTCGGAGGCCTGGGACCAGCGCGGATGATCCACCTGAGGGTTCACATTACTATAGAAGCCGTATTCGCGGGCGTTGGCCTTGTTCCAGCTTGTCGGCGGCTCATCGGCGGTCAGGGTGATCCGCACGATCGACTTGATCGACTTGAAGCCGTATTTCCACGGCACCACCAGGCGCATAGGCGCACCGTTCTGGTTGGGAATGTCCTTGCCGTAAATTCCCGTCGCCATCATGGTCAGCGGGTGCATCGCCTCATCGAGCCGCAGCCCCTCCACATAGGGCCAGTCGAGCACAGGGTAGGCGAGCCCGGGCATCTCGTCGGGGCGGTTCGCCGTTTGGAAGGCAACATATTTCGCGCCCGACTGCACACCGGCCATATCAAGCAGATCGGCAAGCTCAAACCCGTTCCACGGCACGACCATCGACCACGCCTCGACACAGCGGAAGCGATAGATGCGTTCTTCAATCGTCATCTTCGACAGAATATCGTCCAGATCATAATCGCCCGGCTTGTCCACCAGCCCGTCGATCTTCACAGTCCAGGGCTTTGTCGTAAGCGTATGCGCGTTGCGCGCCGGATCATCCTTGCCCGTGCCGAACTCATAATAGTTGTTATAGCTGGTGATCGCCTCCCAGCTTGTCGGCTCCAAAGCGTCTGCTTTGACAGGCAAGCCGAATGTGGCAAGGCCAAGACCGGCTCCTGCCCCCGCAATCAGTTGTCGCCGGTTCAGCCAAAGGCCCTCATCGGTCACGTCGCGTTCTTTCAGGTCATTCGTCCAGCGATAGGCCATGAGGCGGCTCCTTCTGTCTTAACTCCAGGCAGATCTAGACTGCGGCGGTGCCGTAGACAAAACAACTCGCCTCACGATCTCTTTGGCGTGTTGTAACAATCCTTCACAGTCCCAGAACCCCTGCCAGTTCGCCCATGTCACGCACCACAGCATCGCAATATGGAGAGAGTTCAGTCTGCTGGCCAACCCTGGCAAAGCCAATGACCCTCATCCCCGCGGCCCGCCCTGCCCGGGCACCCGAGGCACTGTCTTCCACAACCACGCACTCGGCCGGGGCAACCCCCAGCCGTGCCGCCGCATGCAGGTACACATCGGGCGCCGGTTTGGGACGCGCCACGTCATGCGCCGAGTAGATATGCGGTGCGAACCTGTCCCATAGCCGCGACCGGCTCAGGGTGATCTCCATTTTGGCCATTGGCCCGTTCGAGGCGACCGCCAGCCGGACACCCGCCGCGATCAGGCTCTCCACAAGCGGCCCGGCTCCGGGGATGGGCTCAACCCGCTCTGCCAGCACTGCAAACATCTTCTTGTAGAAGCGCGCCACCCAATCCTCGGGCAGCGCGGCACCGAGGGCTCTGGCCTGATCCGCGTCACCCGCGATCGTGCCGCCAACGAAAATCTCCGTCACCTCGTTGAGCGACAAGTCCAGGCCATATGTTGCAAGGTCATCGCGCAAAAGAGGGAGAACGAGCGTCTCGCTGTCCACCAGCACCCCATCGCAATCGAACAGAACAGCCCCCGGCAGATCACCCATGCGGATGCAACGCCGGGTTATAGCTGGGTCTGATCTTGTTCATCGGGATCGAGCTGCCATCCGCCTGCACGATCCGCACGTGCCGGCGCCGCATCAGCCGGGGCTCCGCCACGCCCACCGAATGGGCGATGGTCTCGACCTCCTTGATCACCGATTTGGCGTAATGGGCCACCTTTTCATACTTGTCTTCGACGACGAGCCCGGCCTGCAAATGCGGGTCATGTGTGGTGACCCCAGTGGGGCAGGTATTCTTGTTACATTTCAGCGCCTGGATACAGCCCAGGGCAAACATGAAGCCACGTGCCGAGGTGACAAAATCAGCACCCGCGCAGATCGCCCATGCAACATCGCCTGGATTCACCAGTTTCCCGGCGGCAATGATGCGGATACGCTCCTTCAACCCGTGCCGGTCGCGCATATCCACCATCCGGGGCAAAGCGTCGCGAATGGGCAGGCCAACGAGATCCATCAACGGCATCGGGGCCGCACCTGTGCCGCCTTCGCCACCATCGATTGTGATGAAATCCGGTGCACAGTCCTCGCCCCGCTCTGCGATCAACTCGAAAAACGGGGCCCAGGCATCGGCGGACCCGATCACCGTCTTGAACCCTACCGGCTTTCCGGTGACCTCGCGGATGTGGTTGACCAGATCGAGCAGTTCTCCGAAGTCGTTCACCTCCCTGTGGCGGTTGGGCGAAATACTGTCCTCGCCTTCCCGGATGCCTCGGATGTGCGCAATCTCCGGCGTGATCTTGGCACCGGGCAGGATCCCGCCCTTCCCGGGCTTCGCCCCTTGCGCAAGCTTCAGCTCGAACATCCTGACCACCGGGCTAGCCGCGACCTCACGCAACTTCTCATAGCTCAGGTTTCCATGTTCGTCGCGCACGCCGTATTTCGCTGTGCCGATCTGAAAAACCACATCGCATGCGCCAAGCTCGTGATAGGGCGACAGGCCCCCTTCCCCTGTATTGAGCCAGATGCCCGCCTTCGCCGCGCCCCGGCTCAGCGCTTCGACCGCAGGCTTGGAAATGGCCCCGTAGCTCATACCCGAAATATTGAAGATCGATTTGGCCATATAGGGAATAGCTGCCGTCGGCCCGATCTGCATCGGCTCGGTCACGGCGAACTGATCATCGAGCGGCGGAAAGGCGGCAGGTACAAAGATCGGCGTACCCGGCACGTTGAGGCTACGGGTCGAGCCGAAGGCGATCGTGTTACCCGACCCCTTTGAGGCATGGGCCACCCAATCCCGCTGCGCCCGGTTGAACGGCATTTCCTCGCGGTCCATGGCAAAGAAATACTGGCGGAAGAATTCGCCCAGCGACGTGAAGAGATGCCGGAACCGTCCGATCACCGGATAGTTTCGGCGGATCGCATCGCCGGTTTGCGTGCGGTCGAGGATGTAAAAGAGCAGCACCGTCAAGACGGCCACCCCCAGCAAAAATACAAACAGGAGGGCGAGCACCTGAAGCACCTGCATTGCATATCCCATTTCGCATTCCTCCAAAGCGCTGGATCTTCCGTTTACTATTCCCCGACGCGTCCTGCGCCACAACATTGAATTCAGGTTCGGCGCAGGCTGATGTTCAGAGCGAAACCATCACATTGATGTGATTGGAAAACGCTGAAGTCGCTGGCTTAGCGCGCGCCTTTTCCTGGTCAACTGGGATCGGCGGGAATCCCCGCTGATCCGGGGCCGCTCAGTCCCCGTAAGCCCTGTCATTG
The DNA here is from genome assembly GCF_009762325.1 of Roseovarius faecimaris. Lineage (NCBI taxonomy): Bacteria > Pseudomonadati > Pseudomonadota > Alphaproteobacteria > Rhodobacterales > Roseobacteraceae > Roseovarius > Roseovarius faecimaris. The sequence continues at coordinate 184,177 of NZ_CP034348.1, read as the reverse complement.
CCAGACCGGCATTGAACAGAAAGCATCAAAAGGAGACTGAATATGCTTCGCAGAACTTACCTTGCCCTCACCGCCGCCGCGCTGATCTCGGGCCCGGCTTTCGCTGGCAGCAACTCCAAGGATATCGTGGACACGGCTGTAAGCGCAGGAAGCTTCGGCACGCTGGTCGCCGCGGTCCAGGCTGCAGGGCTTGTCGATACGCTCAAGGGGGATGGCCCGTTCACCGTGTTTGCCCCCACGGACGAGGCCTTTGCAGCATTGCCCGAAGGCACGGTGGAATCGCTGCTTCTGCCCGAGAACAAGGACAAGCTGACGGCCATCCTGACTTATCACGTGGTGCCGGGCAAAGTGATGTCGAGCGATCTGAGCAACGGCATGACGGCAGCCACCGTGCAGGGTGGCGAAGTGAAGATCATGACTGATGGCGGCGTGACCGTGGACGGGGCCAATGTGGTCTCGGCGGACGTGAAAGCCTCCAACGGTGTGATCCACGTGATCGACTCGGTGATCATGCCCAAGTGATCGTCGACCTACATTGGGAAACGGCCTCCGACGGGGGCCGTTTTCTGATTCAGAAAACGTCCGAGAAAATGACCATTTTCTCGCACAGAATTTCTCAAATTCTGATTGGCGCTAACGTTTGTGGATCACTGCCACCTGATCCCGGCGGTGCTTCTGATAGCGCACCGGCTCTACGATGCAGGCCGAAATCTCGGGGATCAGCGCGTTGAACTCCTCGGCCACTGCCGGGTCCGAATGACTGAAGCGCCGGTCATTCTGAAAGCTGCGGAAAAGGGCCGCTGTCTTGGTGATCCCGGGTTTCTCATAGGGTTTTGGCTGCCAGCGCAAATCCTCGATGATATAGAGACCGCCCGAAACCAGCTTCGGGAAAAGCTCCAGAAACGCGTTCTGCTGATGGTGGCTGGCATGGCTCGCATCATCGATGATGATGTCAGGTGCGGGCATCTCCCCGGCCACCTTGGCAATCTCCTCTCGCACGTCCATGTCGCAGCGGTGAAACGTGAAACGGTCATGTTCGAACCAGGAAAAGTCCGAAACATCGAGCCCGTGAATCTCCGCCTTCGGGAAATACTCCAGCCACATGCGAATCGACGGGCAATCATTGGTTTCACGATCCTTGTCGACACCATGTTCCGGGCCACCGATAAGCAGGCCCATTTCCAGAAAGGTGATCTTGCGCTGCCGGTAGGGGTGAAACAGCATGTGATAAAGCTCGGTATAGCGATGCTTGGTCGAACCCTTGTCCGAGCCATAGCGATCGGCGAGGTCGGTCAGATTCTCCGCCTTGGTCTTCATCATGTTCATCCTTGCTCGGCCTCCTTTTCAACCTCGGCTGTCTTCACCGGAATGGGCGCGGCGTGCGGGTCGATCCCGTGCTTCTTCAACAGGTGGTCCACAAACCCGCCCTCATCCGGCAACCCGCCTGGACGGCTCGCCAGAAACTGCCGGATACGGCGGCCATAAAGATGAACCGAGAGGGTCTTGTCGGACAGCCAGTTCTCGGCCATGGCCCGCTTTCGTCCATTGACCATATGCCGGCGGTTCTGGAACGGGATCGGATAGAGCACCTCGCGCGGGAAGGCATATTTGTCTTCACCGGTCCGCTGCACCCAGGCTGTCACCGCGTGTGGCCCCCAGACCCCCCAAGGCAGATCGCTGACATGGGTTGGATGGCCCGCATCGATATTGGCCTGAAGTTTCGCCTTGGCCCCATCGCTGTACCAGAACGGGATGCCGTATTCGTCGCCAGACATTTCCAGAAGGCCTGCCAGTGCCTCACTGTCCTGCGGAAAGCCCAGCACACCGCCATTGATGTGGTGCTCGCTTTCCCAGCCATAGAAATGACCGGTCTCGGTGTTGAAGGGGCGCATGCAATAGGCATCGGTATCCGCCCAGATCGTGCGATCGAGCTTGGAGAGCATGTGATAGCGGAACACATCCGAAAACAGCGCCATCGACCCGGTGCGTCCATGACTGATGAACTCGTCCCGGTCCAGAATTTCGCGACCGTGCACCTTGGCCGCGCCTTCGGGGACACGCTCCACCTCGCCATAGTGATAGAGCGTGACGTCATGGCCCGCATCCAGAAAGCTCTGAACACAAAGTTGTTCGACATAGCTCAGCGGGCCTTCGACCCAGAGCATGGCGATATGATAGGGGGTACTCATTTAACCTGTCCCGATACCGGCCGCTCGTCGCGGCGCTGCTGCCTCATACCGCGCCTTCTGGCGCTTGTTATGGGGTGATTCTAGCTGGTTCACGGGGCCTTAGCAATCATGCGAATCGGTTCAGAATCAGATCGAGCTCATGGGCCACACTGGCCGGTGAGGTCACATCGCGCACATAACGCATCCGCTCGGTCGCGCGGTCCCAGTCCTTCGTTCCGTAGATCGTTTTCGCGAGGGCCAGAACACGCAGGACCTCCGCCTCGCTCGTTTCACCCACAAGAAAAGGATAATCCTCTCCCAGATAGTTCAGCACATCGTCCGAGGAGCGCGACGCGATCACATTCGCCCCGATTGCCGCGGCGACAAAACCCTTGGTGAACGGTTTTGTCGTTTGCAGGTTTCGCCTTGAGGATTGTTCGTCCGGGCGCACGGCATAATGCAGGTTGAACCCGCGCAGCGCCTCGAATGCCTGGCCGATCTCCTTGTCGGACGGGTAACGCAGAACCTCCACCAGTGGCGCCGCCGCATCCGGCAATGCGGTGTTTTTCGGATTGCCCAGATAGACCGTGTGCAGCTCTTCCTTCGGATTGAGCTGCATCCCCTCCAGCCGTGGATCGGCATGATGAGTAAGGTGCGCCGCAATCGCATCCGGGACTTCGCTGCCTTTCTCGCTCAGAAGGCGACGCAGGATCTTCATCCCCGCAATCGAGGGCGAGATATGCACATCGACATAGGGCGAGTATTTCAGCTCCATATTGGTGTCGACGTAATCGACACAGATCGCGCGGGCATGGCGCCGCAATTCGGCCAATCCATCGCCGCCAAACAGCTTGGGCGTGCCCTTGAGCATGATCACGATGGCATCGTCGAGACCCGCGCACGTATCGCGCAGCATGCCGGGGTTGCGCACCGGGCGTTGCGACTGAACACTGAACTCATACCGGTCGCCCAGGAAACGCTCCGCAATATCGCGCAGTTGGTCACAGCGCATGATCTTGGATCCGGCGCTCACCAAACCTTGCCGATGCAGGAAAATCACGCGCTGCTTCTTCATGTTTCCGGCTCCAGAAAGGTCAGGTCGAAGCGGCGCTTGATCTCGGCAACATCGCGGTCATACATCCGGGTCAGATGCGCGCGCTCGGTCTCGGTCCAGGGATCATAGCCCGGAAATTCCGGCCCACGCGGATAGGCCTCCTGTATCTCTACGCGCTTCTCTAACGCCGCCGCGCTTCCGATCCGCTCCATCTCGGCAAGCAGTTCACGCACCGCTCGGTGCGACGCGGTGGGCCGTCCACGCGAGCGTTTCGGCATGACAAGACTCTCGGGGTCGATATCCGGTCCGCACAGGTTACCCACGATCCGTGTGCTCAACGCGCGAAAATCCTCATGCCGCCAGAGGATCAGCTTGGCGTCGCCAAATGCTTCCTGCACCACGGCGATGAAATCGGTCCAGCTTGGCATCCGCGAAAGCACCGCACGCTTCATCTCGTTCTCGCCCATCACGCCGTCACCCTTGGCCGAGCGCAGATATTCGACATACGCGGATGCAAAGAAATCCGCATAGTTGCGAATGGCCAGATGCACCTCGCGCGTGGGGTAATAGATGTTCTGCGCAAAGATCGGGATCAGCACCTTGCGACGTGAATAAAGCTTGCCCGCCTGGACACATTGGCCGCAATGGCCGGGCATGTTTTCATCCGAGAGAATGATGCGCCCGCCCGGTTTGGCCTTCACTTTCTTGAAGAAGTTTTTCGAGACTTTCTTCAGATCGTCATCCGAGTATTTGCGGCGGTATTCCATCCCCAGCTTTTCATACCCGTTAAGCTGCGCCGGATAGGTGTATTCCTTTCGCGTGTCGCGGTGGTGAATGTAATAGACACCGCTCTTTTTCAGCTTGCCCGCATTGCGCTGAAGGATCGACTGCACATAAGACGTCGCCGTTTTGTGCACTCCGCCATGAACAATCACGTAAGGGTCGGGTTTGGCCATGCCGGATCAGCTTTCTTCCAGCTCCGGCGCCTTGTTGATCTCGGTGATCTGATCACGGAAGGCGGGCCAGCCCTCGCGCCCAAGCAGGTCCTTGATCTTGCCCCGATGCCAGTCACAGGCCTCGCGGTGCAATTGCGACAGTACCGGGTCTTCGAGCAGTTTCGCCATTTCCCGGCGCAACTCTGGCAGGCGGGCATGGATCGATGTGTCTCGCGTCGAGTTGAAGTTCATCGTTGACCAATAGCTGACGCCCTGATCGTCATTCACATGGTTGGTCCGACCCCGGTCGCGCTTGACCAGGAAACTTTCGACCGAGCGAACAGCATAGTGATGCAGCCGCGCAAAATCATGCGTAAAGGCGCCGTGGCTCTTCCAGCCGCCATCGAGATAGGCGCTTGGCATCGGGCGCCCGCCCGCATCGACCCATTTCACATCGCCCTGATCAAGATGAAAGGCCGGGCGATGGATCCGCAGTTTGAAGAACCGCTCATTATTGCGCACCAGCGTCTTCATGCCACGCGCGCGATAATTGGGATACTCATCTTCGCCAAGGCAGCAATCAAACCGTTCGGTAATCAGATCTTCGGTGTATTCGACATGACCCGAATTGCCGAAAAGCTTCCAACAGACCGAAATCGCATCGGCATCGCCCACAGCGGCAAAAAGATCATCGAGCCGCCCCTTGCCGACGCGGATATTCAGGAATTCGTCACAATCCGCGCAGATCAGCCAGTCGGCATTCTGATAGAGCGGCTCTTTTTGTGCGTTCTTGAGCGCCGTGCGCTGTGGGCTGCCGCCTTTGCGGAACTTGTTGTCGCGATGCTGTGCAAGGCCGATATCCTGCAACCGCTCCGCGATCTTGTCGGTCCCGTCATCGCAGTCATTGGTGTAAATCAGGAAATCGGTAAAGCCGATGGCCCGGTTGAAGGCCACCCATTCGAGCATGAACGGGCCTTCGTTCTTCATCGTGGTCACGATCAGACGGCTGCCCATGTCCTCGCGCTTGATCATGGCGGGTGCCTTTGCCCCGCCGCCTGCGGGCGCGACGATGCGTGTGTCATGCGCAGGCGCCTCAGGCGGATTGAGCGAGAGTTTTGGCGCGGGCTTCTCAGGCTTTTCAGAGACGGAGGGCACGTCTTCGAGGCCGGGCTCATCGGTATCCGATGTCACCTCATCAGACGGGGCGCCGCGCACCAGTTCGCCTGACTTGATTTTCTTGCGCAAACGCGTACGAAACTGCTGGCTGAACCGCTCGGCCATCTCATCGCGGCCTTTCTCCGAGAAATAAGCCGCGACCGAACCGCGATACCAAGGTAAATTCCGGCGCTTGCGGTAGAGTCGATAGAAGACGGAGTCGGTCAGTTCATCAAAGATGCAATGCTGCATCACTGGTTTCAGCGCCTCGATCTTTCGCAGAAACACGGCCGTCTTATGCGCCGAGAACCAGCAATTGAATATGTGGACGTTATCCCCCGAGAAGCGGTCGATATGGTTCTGGTCCAGGTCATGATACGGATCATAGAAAATATTGACCCGGCCGAGCCCGCCCGTCAGCGCAGCGGCGTCGGATAGCGGCAAGGTCCAATCCTGGCGGCGGCCATTTTCATAGCGCGTCTCCCAAGGAACCAAATCCGGATCCAGAGTGCTCTGCGGGTTGATCGCGATCACATGCGCGCCCGGCACCAGCGAGCCAAAGGCAATGGCCGCGTAGCCGCCCATCGACACCCCGGCAAAGACCACCCTGTCATAATTCTCAAAAAACCCTTCGGACACCAGCCGGTTGAACCGCGCAATCAGATCCGCGTCGCGATACCAGTCGCTGACATGTGCCATGATACCCAGATGCGACAGGCCATTGTCCTGCGCAAATTTGAACGCCCAGGGCTCGCGCTCCAGCGAGGTATCGCCGACGTTCGAGAGATTATCAAAAGTGATCAGTAACCGTGTCGAGGGCCGTTTGATGAACAGCAATGAATGACGCAGGTTCTTTTCGACGAAGCCGAGCCCCTCGCCGCCCGGACGCAACTCATGAAGCCAGCGCGGGATCGCCTGGCCGTCTACGGGGGGATTACCCTGCTCTGCCATTGCTCAAACTTTTTCTTTTGTCGCAAAACCCTTACCGGACATTGCCTCTGCCTCGTGTATTTTCGGTCAATATACGCGAGGGATAAAGATTTGCGCAACAGCTGCGTCAAAAACGGCCAATTGTCTCTAATTTGTAAACAATCATGCAACGGGTGAAGCCAGAGGAACCAGGGCGCACCCTTCACTGGCTAGGTGGCGTTCTGAAAAAGATGTAGGGTGCGTGATCTCACGCACCCCACCTTTGTTTATGGGCCCTTTAGTGGACGACCGCATCCTGCGGCGGCTGTTGGTTGGTCGACCCAACCCGGTCTCCGATGATCAGGCCATCGGCACCGGCACTCACGGTCACGGTACTTCCGTCAAGGATGTCACCGGCCAGCAAAGCCTCCGCCAGCGGATCCTGAAGCGCCTTCTGGATCACCCGCTTCAACGGCCGCGCACCATAAACCGGATCATAGCCCTCGTCGGCAAGCCATTTGCGGGCTGCGTCATCCAGATCCAGCGTGATCTTGCGGCTTGCGAGCCGCTTGAGCAGCCGGGCCATCTGGATATCGACGATTCCGTCCATATTGCCACGCGTCAGCCGATCGAAGACGACAATCTCGTCGAGCCGGTTCAGGAACTCCGGCCGGAAGTGAGCCCGGACCGCATCCATCACATCGCGCTTGGCCTCTGCCGCATCCGACCCCTCCGGCAACTGGCTCAGCGCCTGGCTGCCAAGGTTCGACGTCAGAATGATCAGCGTCTGCTTGAAGTCCACGGTACGGCCCTGGCCATCGGTCAGCACGCCGTCATCGAGCACCTGCAAAAGAACGTTGAACACCTCCGGATGCGCCTTTTCGACCTCATCGAACAGGATCACCTGATAGGGCCGCCGACGCACGGCTTCGGTCAGCACGCCGCCTTCATCATAGCCGACATAGCCCGGAGGCGCACCGATCAGACGCGCGACCGAGTGCTTCTCCATGAACTCCGACATATCGATACGCACCATGGCGCTGTCATCGTCAAAGAGAAACTCGGCCACAGCCTTGGTCAGTTCGGTCTTGCCGACGCCGGTTGGACCAAGGAAGAGGAACGACCCAAGCGGGCGGTTCTCATCATTGAGCCCGGCCCGTGCGCGGCGCACGGCATTGGCCACGGCCTTCACGGCTGCATCCTGACCGATCACCCGGCGGTGCAGGTTCTCTTCCATACCGAGAAGCTTCTCGCGTTCGCCTTCCAGCATCTTCGCAGTCGGAATACCCGTCCAGCGCTCGACCACCTGCGCGATCTGCTCGGGGCGCACGGCCTCTTCGACCATCACGCCGTTTTCCTCGGCCTGTTCAGCATCGGCAAGCTGCTTTTCCAGACCCGGAATAACGCCATAGGACAGCTCCCCGGCCTTGGCCAGATCGCCTGCCCGCTTCGCGTTTTCCAGCTCGATCCGTGCACGGTCCAGCTGTTCCTTGAGGTCGCGGGCAGAGGCCAGCTTGTCACGCTCTGACTGCCATTGCGCCGTCATCTCGCTGGATTTCTCCTGCAAGTCCGAAAGCTCCTTTTCCAGCTTTTCCAGCCGGTCCTTGGAGGCAGCATCGTCCTCTTTCTTCAGCGCTTCGGCCTCGATCTGCTTTTGCAGGATCTCACGATCCAGCGCATCAAGCTCCTCGGGCTTGCTGTCCACTTCCATGCGCAGACGGCTGGCGGCTTCGTCCATCAGGTCGATCGCCTTGTCCGGCAGGAACCGGTCGGTGATGTAGCGGTGGCTGAGCGTCGCCGCCGTCACCAGCGCGCTGTCAGAGATGCGCACGCCATGGTGCAACTCGTATTTCTCCTTGATCCCGCGCAGGATGCTGATCGTGTCCTCGACCGTCGGCTCTTCGATCACAAGCGGCTGGAACCGGCGGGCGAGCGCCGCGTCCTTTTCCACATGCTTGCGATACTCATCCAGTGTAGTTGCACCGATACAATGCAGCTCCCCGCGTGCCAGTGCCGGTTTGATCAGGTTTGCGGCATCCATCGCGCCATCGCTTTTACCTGCCCCCACCAGGGTGTGCATTTCGTCGATGAAAAGGATGATCTCACCCGCCGCGGCGGTCACTTCGTTCAGCACGGCTTTCAGCCGCTCTTCGAACTCACCACGATACTTCGCCCCGGCGATAAGTGCGCCCATGTCGAGCGACAAAAGCCGCTTGTTCTGCAGGCTCTCCGGCACATCGCCATTGACGATGCGCAGCGCGAGCCCTTCGGCAATCGCGGTTTTACCCACGCCAGGCTCACCAATCAGAACGGGGTTGTTCTTGGTCCGGCGCGACAGCACCTGCATGGCGCGGCGAATTTCATCGTCACGGCCAATGATCGGGTCGATCTTGCCTTCCCGCGCGGCCTTGGTCAGGTCCAGCGCATATTTCTCCAGCGCTTCATAAGTGTCTTCGGCACTGGCCGTGTCGGCCGTGCGACCCTTCCGAATGTCGTTGATCGCGGCGTTGAGCGCCTGAGCGTTCACCCCGCCCTGATCCAGCGCGTCTTTGGCCGGGCTTTTGACCATCGCCAGCGCGGTCAAAATCCGCTCCACGGGAACAAAGCTGTCCCCGGCCTTCTTGGCCATCTCTTCGGCCTCGCCCAGCACCTTGCCGGTTTGGCTGTCCATATAGACCTGGCCCGCATCGCCCGAGACTTTCGGAATCTTGCCCATGGCCAGCTCAAGTGCCTGTACCACGCGTGCCGGGTCACCGCCCGCGCGTTTGATCAGGTTGCTCGCAAGCCCCTGATCATCGTCCATCAATGCTTTCAGAATGTGTTCGGGGGCCAGTTTCTGGTGGCTTTCCCGCATGGCGATCGTCTGGGCAGCCTGAATAAAGCCGCGCGACCGCTCCGTGAACTTGTTCAAGTCCATCGCCGTCTCCTTTTATAAGCGTTACCCCGTCGATGCACCCTCATATAGGCATGCCCCGGTCGGGAACCTTGCACCCAAGGTGGGTAACGAAAACGTGAGTTTCAAGGGGGTTAAGCGCAAAAGAGACGTGCATTTGAGCGAATTTTCGCAGAGGGAAAACAATTTCGTGATTCCCCCTGTAAAACCCGAAGCTTATCCCCATTTATCCCCATAGTTATCCACAGGCACTTGGGAACGAGGCCGAGCAGAAGGATGAAGACCAATGAAGACGTATAAGCTCCAGCTGACCGATATTCACTACAACGCTGAATTCGAGTGTTTTGAGACGAAAGTGACCATCGAAGACGAGCGCGAGCTGTTTGTCTACCCGGTGCATATCAAGGCTCCGATCACCGCGGAATTTGCCGTGATTGCGCGTGGGCTGACCGAAAAGGCGCGGCGTCAGCACCGCGCGCCCAACAAGGGGATGCATCTGCGGATGCCGGTGATCACTCCGGAGAGCACCCTGGATCATCGCCCTCAGCACGCGGCCTGAGCAGCAGAGCCAAAGCACCCGGGCCAAAGCACCCGGGGCAGAGCAAACTTGCGTATATGCGGCGTTGTGGCTATGCAGCCTCAGCGCCGTTTTCACGAGAGAGCCCATGCCCGCAGATGACCGCCTGATCGTCGCCCTTGATGTGCCGAACGCTCTGGAGGGTCTGCAACTGGCGGAGCAGCTGGGGGATGCCGTTTCCTTCTACAAAATCGGCCTTGGCATGCTGACCGGAGGGGGACTGGCGCTCGCTAATGAACTCAAGCAGGGACATGGCAAGCGTATCTTTCTCGACATGAAGCTGTTTGACATCGGCATCACCGTGGAAAAGGCGGTGCAAGGGCTGGTGCAGTTCGATCTCGATTTCCTGACCGTGCACGGGGATCCCTATGTGGTGGAGGCGGCCAAGACCGGGGCTGCGGGGACAGGCACAAAGATCCTCGCTGTCAGCGTGCTCACTTCGCTGGATCGCGCCGATCTTGACGGGGCACTTATCAAACCGGGCGACGTGCAGGAGATTGTTCTTGAGCGTGTCTCGCGCGCGTTCGAGGCAGGGGCGGACGGGGTGATCGCCTCACCGCAAGAGGCCGCGCTCATCCGTGCCTTGCCAGAGGCGTCAGGCAAGTTGATCGTTACCCCCGGCGTTCGGCCTGCCGGGGCCGATCTGGGCGATCAGAAGCGCGTCGCCACTCCGGCCCAGGCCATTTCGGACGGGGTCGATCATATCGTGGTGGGCCGCCCGATCTGGGCACAGGCCGATCCGCGCGCCGCGGCGCTGGCCATTCTGGATGAGATGGCGGGACGCCCCTCGTAAACCCGCGCCTCACGTGGTGCGGATGTTCCTGAATTCCAGATAGTCGCGAACCCGCAGGCGGAAATGCGGCACCGCTTCCTGATTGGCGACATACGCCTCGGGTGGCATCAGCATCCAGCCCTGTCCTTCATCACCCAGGGCAATCTCTGCTTCGGCCTCAGACGGCAGATGTGCCGCAAAAAACCAGGCGGGCGTCGGATCGTCAGGATAAAACCGCTTCCACACGAGCTGTTCCCTCGTCAGGACCAGGCCCACCTCTTCACGCGTTTCCCGCAAAACGCATGCTTCGGGGCTTTCGCCTGCTTCCTTGCCACCTCCGGGCAAATCGAGATATCCCGGCCAGGGCAAGCCCGGTTTGTCATCTCGCCGAAGCACCAACAGCCGGTCGTCGATGAACAACGCCAGTTTGGCCCCTGCGAAGTCTCTGTTGTCGGGCGCGCCCATCGGTTAGTATCCCACCTGTCATCGGATCGCCTGATCCGCTTCACCCACTTGAATTGCCCAGATCGTGCGGACCACACCGCCTGCCATGCCAAGCCTATGCCGTGATTGCCTGACCCGGTTTGAAGACGCCCCTCGCTGTCCGTCTTGTCGCAGCCCGCGTGTGCTGATGCATGACGAGCTGTTCGAGTTGTCTATCGCCCATATGGATTGCGATGCGTTTTATGCAAGTGTCGAGAAACGCGATCACCCTGAATTGATGGACAAGCCCGTGATCATCGGCGGCGGGCGGCGCGGGGTTGTGTCGACCGCCTGTTACGTGGCGCGCATACGCGGCGTGCATTCAGCAATGCCCATGTTCAAAGCGCTCAAGCTGTGCCCGGACGCGGTAGTGATCAAGCCGCGCATGTCGGTCTATGCGGATGTTTCAAAGCAGATCCGCGCCATGATGGAGGAACTCACCCCAGATATCGAACCGCTCTCGCTTGATGAGGCCTTTCTGGATCTCACCGGAACCGCCCGCCTGCATGGGGCCCCGCCTGCGGTGATGCTGGCGCGTCTGGTCAAGCGCATGAAAGACGAACTGGGCCTGACCGGTTCCATAGGCCTGTCGCATAACAAGTTTCTGGCCAAGGTGGCCTCGGACCTGGAAAAGCCTCGTGGCTTTTCAGTGATTGGCAAGGCAGAGACGGCCGATTTCCTTCGCGACAAGCCGGTCGGACTGATCTGGGGTGTGGGGCAAGTGACACAAACGGCGCTGAAAACGGCGGGTATCCACACTTTCGCCGATCTCTTGCGCTGGGAAAGGGAGGACCTGACAGCGCGGTTCGGATCCATGGGCGAGCGGCTCTGGCATCTGGCACGAGGACAGGACCGGCGACGTGTCTCGGCGAATGTGCCGGTGAAATCCGTCTCGAAAGAGACGACCTTCTTCGAGGACACATCCGATCCGGACATCCTCGACGGGCATTTGTGGCGATTGTCAGAACAGGTCGCGGATCGTTGCAAAGCCAAGGGAATTGCCGGCCGCGTGGTCACGCTCAAGCTCAAACGTGCCGATTTTTCCCTGATATCCCGGCGGCTCGCGCTGCGGGATGCCACGCAGATGGCAGATACGGTCTATCGAACGTCGCGAGGGCTGTTCGATCAGGTCGAGGGGCGCGGCCCTTACCGGCTGATCGGTGTGGGCCTGAGCCATCTTGTCTCCGAAGGCGACGCGGACCGATCCGGCGATCTTCTGGACCCGGATGGTGCGCGGCGCAGTCGGGCGGAACGTGCAACGGATGAAATACGCCGCAAATTCGGGGCGGATGCCATTCGCAAAGGCCGGTCACTGCGCTGAGCGGCCGCTCATCCGGCATGACGGCCCGCGTCGCGGAGAGCGGTCGCTATTCTGCAGCCAATCTCTGTGTGGAGGTCCGTCCGATCGCGGCAATCTCGGCGATCACCTCACGCAACGCTGCCTTGAAGCTCTCGAAATTACCGTTCGGGCGGATGAGTTGCTCATTCATGTAGAGCGAACGGTCAATCTCGATCTGCAACGCATGGCGGCCCGCGTTGGGCCGCCCGTAATGCTGGGCAATATAGGCTCCGGCGAAGGGGGTGTTGCGGACGACATGCAGGCCCATCGCAACGAAGGCAGCCTCGATCCGGTCCACAATCTCGCCGCGCGCCGATGCGCCGAAGCGGTCGCCGATCACGACTTCTGGCCGCCGAACACCAGTGCCCGCGAAACTGTCCATCGCCTCATGCGGCATGGAATGGCAATCCACCAGGATCGCCTGACCAAACATCAGATGCGCCTGATCAAGCTGCCCGGCCAGCGCCCGATGATAAGGCCGCCAGAAATCATCAATCCGCCGCCGCGCCTCGTCCAGGCTGATTTTGCCGGAATAGATCGCCTGCCCATTGGCAACGACACGCGGAATGACACCCAGGCCCGATGTCACGCGGGGGTTATGCCCGGCTTGGGGCGCCCCCTCGATCAGGGCGGGATCCAGTTCGTCAACATTGCGGTTGAGGTCCACAAACGCCCGAGGCGCACCCGCCTTGATGAAAGGCGCCCCCATCTGTGGCGCGCAGTCAAACAGCCGGTCCACAAAGGCATCTTCCGAACTGCGAATGTTATGCGCGTTCAGCCGCGTCTTGCGCAGAAAAGACCACGGATAGTCCCGCCCGCTATGGGGCGAGGCAAAGACCACGGATGTGGTGCGGCGTTCCGGGTGCATCAGATGATATGCGATGTTCGGCATGATCTCTCCTGTTGCGCGTCATCATAGACTGAAAATGGCTTTCTAAAAGCCCTTGATCAGCCTGCCGACTCCTTTTATAGACCCCCAACGACCGGCGCGGTTTTCCGCGCCCCTATTTGTTAGGGGCAAAGGCTGCGGCGGAACTACGGGCGATTAGCTCAGCGGTAGAGCACTTCGTTGACATCGAAGGGGTCACAAGTTCGATCCTTGTATCGCCCACCATATTCACGCAACGGCCCGAGCGCCGCTGCACCCGAGAAACCCCGCGCCGCCATGCCCGCGCCGCGACAGATGAGGAGAAGAGCCATGAAGGTCCGTAATTCGCTTCGCTCGCTCAAGAACCGGCACCGTGATTGCCGTGTCGTGCGCCGCAAAGGCCGCGTCTACGTGATCAACAAGACCCAGCGCCGGTTCAAAGCCCGCCAGGGCTGAGAGATTTCGTCCAACGCCGGACGTAGAGGGCCCTGCCAATCGGCGGGGCTTTTTCTTTGGGTCACTCCGCCAGAAGCGCCCGCGCTGAGAATTGCGCAAGTTCCCCCCGCCAGATCTGGCGCACGTGGCAGATCAGCAATCCTTCGGCGTCACGCACCTGCTGCAACTGCTCGATCCCGGGCTGGTGGGGCATGGCACCCAGAAGGTCCGCCTCTTCCGGCTCCATCGCACGCATGCGGATCACGATATCGGCCATATGTCCCAGCGGGCTATAGCGCTGCTCTTGCGGAGGCGCGGCGCCGAGCGCTTCGCAATGGGCCAGGATCACGGTTTCGGTTTCCAGAAAGGTCGCGTGACCATCACGGCGAAAAAGGCGGCAGGTTTCCACCAGGGCTGTACCCGGCTCAACCTGCAACGCACGGGCGCGCTCTGGTGAGGCCGGAATCTGCCGGGTGCTGACCCTCTCGGCCTCCACTGCGATCCCGTCACGCGCTGCGCGCTCGGCGAAGCTTTCCATCGAGTTCACGTCATAATTCAGCCGCCTGGGAGAGACGAAACGTCCCTGCCTGTCCTTGCTATAGGCCAGCCCCTCGGCCTCGATGGCCTCCAGCGCCCGGCGCGCCGTCATGCGGCTGACATCATGATGCTCTGCCACAACCCGTTCCGAGGGCAGCGGCGCATGCTCCGGCAAGTTACCTTCATCGATCAGCCGCTTCAGATCTTCCACGATCTGGCGAAAGAGCGGTTCGGCGGCGACGCGTGTGGTCATCTTTTCGTCCTCTCACAGGAATGTCTTGCCAGATATGCAATCTGGTATATACCAAGAATCTGCACTGGTATAGACCAGGCTTCGGTCAACAGGGAGTTTTTGGAGATGACCACCCTTACTCAGGATCAGAAAGACGCCTTCTGGCGCGATGGTGTGCTGGTTGTGGAAGATGCGGTCACCGCAGAACAGTTGCAGGCCCTGCGCGAAACCTTCGAAGGCTGGGTCGAGGAAAGCCGGGCCCATACCAGCGATTACGGAGAAACGCTCGATGGCCGCCCGCGGTTCGATCTGCAACCGGGACATAACGCCGAGACGCCGGGCCTGCGCCGCGTTCAATCTCCCGAAGAAGTCTCGGATGTCTATCTCGACATCATGCGCAACGCGCGTACCGTCGATATTTGCGCCGAACTGATCGGGCCTGCCATCCGCTTCCATCATGGCAAGGTGAACTCAAAACTGCCGGGCACCGCGACGGAAGTGAAATGGCATCAGGATTTCCCGTTTGAGCCGATGACCAATGACGACATGATCACAGCGCTTCTGTTCATCGACGACGTGACACTGGAGAACGGCCCGCTCGAAGTGGTGCCCGGCACCCATAAGGGACCGATCCATTCGCATTGGCACGATGGTGTCTTTACCGGGGCAGTATCCGATGATGTGATGGTGCCGCACCGGGACAACATCATCAAATGTACAGGCAAGGCAGGCTCGGTGTGCCTGATGCATGCCAATCTGCTGCATGGTTCGGCGCCCAACCTCTCGGATGGGCCGCGCACGCTCTATATCGCCACCTATTATGCCGAGGATGCGATCGAGCTGAGCCCGAACCACCTTCCCAGCAAATACATGCACGAAGTGGTGCGCGGCGAAGCCTCGGGGCGGGTGCGCTGCTCGACCTACGAAATGCAGATTCCCGAAAAACCGACCGACACGTCCTTCTTCGCTCAGCAGGCACAAGCGGCCATGGGCTGATGTTCGGCAGGTCTTGCCATTTCGTGTCGTACATGATCACGCTCGGCGCAGGTAACTGACAACGAGAGAGCCCATGTCTGCGCCGTTGAATATCGTCGTGATCGGGGCCGGCATTTGCGGGCTGAGCTCCGCTATCTGGCTGCGCCGGGCCGGACACGAAGTCACCCTGATCGACAAGGATGCCCCTGGTGCGGGGGCCTCCTATGGCAATGCCGGGCTTCTGGCGCAGTGGGGTATCGTCCCGATCAACACGCCGGGACTGGGGCGGAACGGGCTGAAATACCTCGCTGATCGCGACGCCCCGCTCTTTATGCAGTGGCGCCATTTCCCCAAGCTTATCCCGTGGCTTCTCAAACTTCTGTCGCATGCCAATGATGATGGTGTCCGGCATATGTCATCTGCGCTTCACACGCTGCTTGGCGATAGTCTTGCACAGCATCAGGCGCTGACGCGTGGAACCGATGCCGCGCGGTTCGTCGCGCCAAGCGACTTTATATACACCTACGAATCCCGCGCCGCCTTTGACGCAGACAAATACACCTGGACCATCCGGCAAGAGGCAGGGTACGGCGTTGAGCTGATCGAAGGGGCTGCGGTGCAGGAGGTCGAACCGATTCTGAATCCGGAGGTCACCTGCCTCGCTCTGACCAAGGGGCACGGTCACATTCTCGACCCCGGCGGATACATGCAGGCGCTCGCCGATGTTCTGCAGGCCGAAGGTGGACACTATCGCCAGGCCGAGGCCCGGGATTTTATCCTGAAGGATGGCAGGATCAGCAGCATCGTGACCAGTCAGGGGAACTTGCCCTGTGACGCGGCCGTGCTGACGGCAGGCATCTGGTCGAAGCCTCTGATGCACAAGCTTGGACTGGCAGTGCCATTGGAAGTGGAGCGCGGTCACCATCTGCATTTTCGCAATCCATCCGACATGCCGCGCACGCCGATGATGATCGCCAAAGGCAAGTTTGTTGCCACCCCCATGTCGACTGGCCTTCGTTGCGCGGGAACGGTCGAGCTGGGCGGGCTCGATAGTACGCCATCCCGGGCCCCGCTGGCGCTGATCGAGAAATTTACCAAATGGGCCTTCCCCGACCTGACCTATGAGGCAGCCGAGGAATGGGTCGGCTTTCGCCCCTCCACCCCTGACAGTCTGCCCCTGATTGGAGAGATCGGCGCCACCGGGGTGCACGCCGCTTTCGGACATCAGCATATCGGGCTTACCGGCGGGCCCAAGACCGGGCGCTGGGTCGCGGATATGATATCAGGAAAACGCCCGAATTTGGATCTTGCCCCATTCGACGCGGGTCGTTTCGCTCGGTAAGCCGAGGGAGTTGTGTCCGCATCCCGTGAAGCGTGAACGCGGGATGCAGCATGCGCTCCTGCACCGGTCCTGGCGCTTCAGTCGTAGCTGCGCAGATCCTCGATCACCTTGCCATCGTTCGGCAGGGACCCTGTCGCGACGATTTCCACTTTGCCTTTCAGCTTCAGAACGTCACTGACAGCGCCCGCATAAGTCTCCGGGTCGCCGCCTTCTGCCTCGATCTTGACCGTCATCACATCCATCTCGCCCTCGCGGCTGGCAATGACCCGGGCGCGCTTGATCTCGTCATGACGCTGGACCAGGGCCGCCACCTGCTCGGGCCGCACGAACATGCCCTTGATCTTGGTGGTCTGATCAGCGCGGCCCATCCAGCCCTTGATCCGCAGGTTCGTGCGCCCGCAAGGGCTTTCGCCTTCCAGCACGGCACTCAGATCCCCCGTGGCAAAGCGGATCAGCGGGTAATCGGGATTGAGCGTGGTCACCACCACTTCACCCACTTCTCCCGGTGCCACCGGATCACCCGTGCCTGGCGTGACGATTTCGACAAGCACGCCCTCATCGACGATCAGACCTTCCTGCGCCGGGCTTTCATAGGCGATATTGCCCAGATCGGCGGTCGCGTAACATTGCAGGCAGGCGATCCCCCGATCTGCATACTCCTGCCGCAGGGATGGAAACAGAGCCCCGCCGCCCACCGCCGCCTTGGTGATTTGGAGGGGCAGGCCCATCTCATCGGCTTTGTCGAGGATCACCTTCAGGTAATCCGGTGTGCCCGCATAGGCCGTGACGCCAATGTCGTGGGCCGCCTGAACCTGAAGCTCGGTCTGGCCGGTACCGGCGGGCAGCACCGCCGCGCCCACGGCCCGTGCGCCGTTCTCAAAGATCATGCCCGCCGGCGTCAGGTGATAGCCGAAACAGTTCTGTACGATATCGCCCCGGCCGACCCCGCACGCATTGAGAAACCGCCCCATGCGCCACCAATCCTGACCGATCATGCCCGGCTCATAGATCGGGCCGGGTGATTGAAACACATGCGCAAACCCCGCAGCGCCATGCGATGTCAAGCCGCCAAAAGGGGCCGACGCCTTTTGCGCCTGACTAAGATCGGCCTTGCGCAGCACCGGCAACGAAGCAAGCGCGTCAATCGAGGTCACACCCGCCGCCTCCACGCCTGAAAGTGTTTCAGCATACCCCGGAAGGGCTTGTGCCCGCGCGATCTGTTCAGTCAACAGCGTGGCGATCCGCGCAGCACGCTGATCTGCACTCTGGGTTTCGAGATTATCGAAATACTGGCTCATATCGGCATCCTTTTGCCTGTCCACCTGGGCGCGACAGCTTGACCAATTGAAGGAAAAGGCAAAACCGGCGAGAAGCGGCATACATTTGTATACCACTGCGCCAACTTCGGTTTCTCTGAAAGGAAACCAATATGCCTGAATCCAAAATTAAACCCGTTATTAACTCTGCTGAGCTCGATGCGCGGATCACCTTTCACGACGAAACTCAGACCATGGAAGTTAATTTTTCTGACTTTCATTTCGGCAACTCCGCCCTCGTAAACGCCTTCTATGACCGTCTCGAAGCGCGCATCGCCGAAACTGGGGAAGAGCTGTGGTTTTTCCTTGTGAACCTCAACGGCACCCGTATCGACCCCGAGGCCTGGACGGCCTATTCGCGCCGGGGCCGTGCGCTGAATGGGGCGCATTCCATGGGGTCTGTGCGGTTTGACGCCTCGCCCGAAACCCGCCGTCAGATCATCCGCGCTGCGAATACCGAGGCGTTTGACCCCAACCTTTTCGTTAACCGTGAAGAGGCGGTTGCGCGCATCACCGAGTTTCAATCGAAACGGCGCAAGAAGCAGATTCACGATCCCAACTACACGCTGGCCGACTTTGTCCGTCGAGTGTCGTTTGACAGCGACAAGGTGATCATGGACGTCGATTTTTCGCATTTCACCTTTCACCACAGCCGCGATGTGAACGACTTTTACGACTACCTTGAAGAGCGGATTATCGAGAGTGACCGGCGCTGGTTTTTCTTGGTCAACCTCAATGGCTGCGAGATTCTGCCCGCCGCCTGGGGTCAGTACGCCCTGCGTGGCAAGCGGCTTAATGAGGCAGGTTCGCTTGGCTCGGTGCGCTATGCCGCAGGTTCGGAAACCGAGGAAGACATCCGCATGCGCGCGGAGACCGCGGGCTTCCGCCCCAATATCCGCAACACCCGTCAAGAAGCCCTGGAGCTGATCGAGGAGCTGCGCGCGGGATATTCCAAGAGCTAATTGCATCTGGCCTGACCTGGTAAGCCCTCAGCTCAGCCACCTCTTGCGACGGCGATAGCTGCGCACGTCGCGGAAGCTTTTGCGCCCCTCGTCGGACATGCCGAGGTAGAATTCCTTGACGTCGGGGTTTTCCCGCAGCTCCGCCGCAGGCCCGTCCATCACCACGCGGCCGCTCTCCAGAATATACCCATATTGCGCAAAGCGCAGCGCGACGTTTGTGTTCTGCTCGGCCAGAAGGAAGGTATAGCCTTCTTCTTCGTTCAGGGACTTCACGATACTGAAAATCTGTTCCACCAGCTGCGGGGCAAGGCCCATAGACGGCTCGTCCAGCAGGATGGTCTCGGGCCGGCTCATCAGTGCACGACCAATCGCGCACATCTGCTGTTCGCCGCCCGATGTGTAACCGGCTTGCGACCGGCGCCGCTCTTTCAAGCGCGGGAAATACTCATAGACCATGTTCAGATCGGCATCGATCTCGCCCCGGCTTGACCCGCGCGTATAGGCGCCGGTCAGAAGGTTCTCTTCAACAGTCAGGTGCTCGAAGCAATGCCGCCCTTCCATCACCTGGATGACGCCTTTCTTCACCAGATCGGACGGGATCAGGTCCTGCACCCGTTCACCGCGATAGCTGATCGACCCTTTGGTCACCTCGCCCCGCTCTGATTTCAGCAGGTTCGAGATCGCCTTGAGCGTCGTGGTCTTGCCTGCGCCATTGCCACCGAGAAGGGCCGTGATCCCGCCCTTCGGCACTTTCAAAGACACACCCTTCAGCACGAGGATCACGTGGTTGTAGATCACCTCGATATTGTTGACCTCCAGCAAGGTCTCTTGTGTCTCGGCCGCGTCCAGCATGGCGCATCTCCTCCAGGACGGGGTGTCTCACCCCATCTTCATCTTTCCAAAAATACTCACATCCCCCGGCCGCGACCCGCGCCGCGGCCGGGAAAATATTGCCTAGATCAGCAGCCCGGCTCGATGCCGTTTTCCGCTGCAAAGGCTGCCGAGTCTTCGTCCACCAGCGGCTGGATGATCTCCTGGTCCGACTGATAGTACTCGGTGATCAGCTCAAACGAGCCAGCTTCCGCATTCCACTGCGACACAGCACCAAAGCCATTGCCGCCGTGGTTTTCGCAGCTCACCTTGAACTCCGGGCCAAAGTTGGGCAGGCCAATCGCCGCCATCTTGGCTTCGGTGATTTCAAGGTTCTCCATCCCGTCACGCATCTGTGCCGAGGTGATTGCCGCAGTGCCATGCATTTCCTGCGCAGTCTTGATCGCTTCGGCGGCCAGCATCGCGGCATACATGCCGCGGTTGTAGAGCACGGTGCCCACCTGATCGCCGGCACCAGCGGCTTTGCCGGCATCCACGACATGTTTCTGGATGTCCGCATAGACCGGGTAGTCCGAGCCGAGGTTGTGGAAGGTCAGCGCCTTGTAGCCATTGGCCTTGTCGCCAGCCGCTTTCACGTCATTCTCGGAACCCGACCACCAGATGCCGATGAAGTTCTCCATCGGGAAACGGATGTTCACGGCTTCCTGAATGGCGACCTGGTTCATCACGCCCCAGCCCCACATCAGCACATAATCCGGCTTCTCGCGGCGGATCTGCAGCCATTGCGACTTTTGCTCCTGACCGGGGTGGTCGACCGGCAGCAGAGTCAGGTTGAACCCGTGCTTCGCGGCCAGCCCTTCGAGGGTCCGGATCGGCTCTTTGCCGTAGGCGGAGTTGTGATAGACCAGCGCGATCGTCTTGCCATTGATATCGCCACCGTTCTGATCGAGGATATGCGTCACCGCCAGCGAGGCGCCGTCCCAGTAGTTGGCCGGATAGTTGAAGACCCAGTTGAAGACAGAGCCATTCTTGGCCGAAGTCCGGCCATAACCCATGGTGTGAAGCGGGATACCGTCAGCCGTGGCTTTCGGGATCAGCTGATAGGTGATGCCGGTCGACAGAGGCTGATAGACCAGTGCGCCTTCACCCTTGGTCGCCTCGTAGCATTCCACGCCTTTCTCGGTGTTATAGCCGGTCTCGCATTCGACAATCCGCACCATCTCGCCGCCAATGCCGCCATCGCGTTCATTGAGCAGGGTGAAATAGTCCTGATAGCCATCCGAGAACGGGATACCGTTCGCCGCGTAGGGCCCGGTGCGATAGCTCGTGTCGACGATCACGAGATCCGCCAGCGCCGGAGCCGCAGCCATCATGGCCGCCGCGACAGCTGTGAAAAGTTTGGTTTTCATCGGTGTTACCTCCCTTGGTTTATCCGATATTTGCAGGGTGGGGTTTACCCCACCACACCTCTCGACCCCTCTCAGTGCGGGAAGGGCCAAAGTCTCAGTTTTTCCTTGGCCACGCGCCAGAGCTGTGCCAGCCCGTGCGGCTCAAGGATGAGGAACGTGATAATCAGCGCACCGACGATCATGAACTCAAGATGCGCTGCAAGATCTGTCGGCCAGCCCAGCGTGCCCACCAGGATATTCTTCAAAAGCACTGGCAAAAGCACAAGGAACGCCGCTCCGGCAAAGCTGCCAAAGATGCTGCCGAGGCCCCCGATGATGATCATGAACAGCACCAGGAACGATTTGGTGATGCCAAAGGCCTCGCCCACTTCGACGGCCCCGAGATAGACTGCAAAGAAAAGCGCGCCCGAGATACCCACGAAAAAGCCGGAGACCGCGAAAGCGGAAAGCTTGGCCTTGAGCGGGTTCACCCCGATGATCTCGGCGGCGATGTCCATGTCGCGAATGGCCATCCATTTGCGCCCCTGGGTCCCGCGTGTGAGGTTCCGCGCGATGACGGCACAGGCGACCACGAAGACCAGGCAGAAGAGATAGGCCGCCCAGGGTTGGGTCTCGGCACCCGTCACCGGCACACCAAACACGGTGCGCTCCGGCGCGTTGATCTGGCCCGATGCCGAATAGTTGTAGAACCAGCTCACCTTGTTGAACATCCAGACAAGGAAGAACTGCGCGGCAAGCGTCGCCACCGCCAGGTAAAACCCCTTGATGCGCAGGCTTGGCAGACCGAACGCCACACAGACCGCTGCCGTAATCCCACCGGACAGGATGATGTGAAAGAAGATGTTGATCTCAGGGAACCCGGTCATCAGCTTGTAGCAGCTATAGGCCCCCACCGCCATGAACCCACCGGTGCCGAGAGAGACCTGCCCGCAATAGCCCGTCAGGATGTTCAGCCCGATCGCGGCAATCGCGTAGATTAGGAAGGGCAGGAACACCGCATTGACCCAATAGTCATTGATCACGAAGGGCACGATCGCGAAAGCAACAAGCAGCACGGCATAGTAGCGGTACCGGTCGAACTTGATCGGGAAGGTCTGGTTGTCTTCGGTATAGGACGTCTTGAAATCGCCCGCTTCACGATAAAACATCAGCTCGTCCCCTCAACTTCATCATTCTCGCGCTTTACCGCGCGATTGGGCCGCTTGGCGTACCCTGTTTCTTCCGAGTGCCGGATCAGCCAGAGATAGGCCATCATGCCCAGCCCCCCGCCAATCGACGCCAGGATCGCCGCGGTCACCATCTGGCCGGTGTTTTCCACCCCCGCCGTGAAGGCGAGATAGCCAAAGGCCCAGAAGCCCGACCAGGCAACAACATTCAAAATCGCAATCAGCTTGGTCATAGCTACACCCTCTCGATGATCTTTTCGCCAAACAGCCCTTGCGGCCGGAAGACGAGGAACACGAGCGCCAGCACATAGGCGAACCAGTTTTCGGTGGCCCCGCCCACCATCGGGCCAATGGCAAACTCAAAGAGTTTCTCACCGACCCCGATGATCAACCCTCCGACAATCGCGCCCGGGATGGACGTAAAGCCGCCCAGCATCAGCACGGGAAGAGCCTTGAGCGCGATAAGTGACAGCGAGAACTGCACGCCTGATTTGGTGCCCCACATGATGCCCGCGACCAGCGCCACGAACCCGGCGAGCGACCACACCATCACCCAGATGAAGTTGAGCGAGATCCCGACAGACAGCGCGGCCTGGTGGTCATCCGCCACTGCGCGCATCGCCCGGCCCTGCTTGGAGTACTGCGCGAATACAACCAGCGTAAAGACCAGCGCCGCGGCCACGATCGTCGCCACGATATCGAGATTGTCGATGAAGAACCCGTAGTCGAAAATCTGGAAAGTCGTCTCGTCAATCACTTCGTTGATGCCTTGCGGCAGTCCCACGTCGAGCTTCTTGATATCGGCACCCCACATGATATCCCCGAACCCTTCGAGGAAATAGGCAAGGCCAATCGTCGCCATGAACAGGATGATCGGCTCCTGATTGACGAGGTGCTTGAAGATGATGGTATTCACAAGCCAGGCCAGCCCGACCATTACCAACATGGTCAGCAGGATCGCCAGAAGCGCGGGCACATGCCATCCGAAATGGTGAATTTCCGTTCCGAAGATTGCATTGATCAGATGCGCGAACGGCACCTGCCCGCTCATGATCCCCACCAGGGTCATCGCTGAGAAGAGCGCCATGACGCCCTGCGCATAATTGAAGATACCTGACGCCTTGTAGATCAGCACGAACCCGAGGGCGACAAGCGCATAGAGCACCCCGGCCATCAGACCGTTCAGGGTGACCTCCATCGCAAAGACCAGTTGTTCAGGCATCGCTCAGCTCCCCACCAAATGTCTTGATCCATGTATTAATCATGCGCCACCCCCAGATAGGCATCGATCACCGCCTGATTGTTGCGCACCTCATCGGGCGTGCCGTCCCCGATCTTCTTGCCATAGTCCATCACCACGACACGGTCAGAGAGGTCCATCACCACGCCCATGTCATGCTCGATGAGTGCAATGGTCGTCCCGAACTCGTCATTCACATCGAGTACAAAGCGGCTCATGTCCTCTTTCTCTTCGACGTTCATGCCGGCCATCGGCTCATCCAGAAGAAGAATGCTCGGTTCCGCGGCCAAAGCCCGCGCCAGTTCCACCCGCTTCTTCAGTCCGTAAGGCAAACGGCCAACCGGGGTTTTGCGGATGTGCTGAATTTCCAGAAAGTCGATCACCTTTTCCACGACTTCCCGGTTCTCGACTTCTTCCTTCTCGGCTTTGCCCTTCCACAATGCCTGCGCGAAAAGACCCGCTTTCATCTGCCGCATGCGCCCGGTCATGACATTGTCGAGCACTGACATGCCTTCAAACAACGCGATATTCTGGAACGTGCGCGCAATGCCCTGTTGCGCGACCTGATAGGGCTTCATCGGCGGGCGTTTCTGACCCTTGTACCAGACCTCGCCCTCCTGCGGGTTGTAGAACCCGCTGATCACGTTGAGCATGGAGGACTTGCCCGCACCGTTGGGGCCGATAATGGCGCGGATTTCACCTTGGCGGATGTCGAACGAGATATTCTCGATCGCTGTCACACCACCAAAGCGCAGAGTGATGTTCTTCATCTCCATCACCACGCCGCCAATCTTGCGGCCATCTGCCGTGGTGTAGCTTTCCTGATCAAGCGCCATGGCCTAGTCCACCTTGTCAATTGTCGTTTCGAAAGAGCAGGCAGCACCATGGAAAAAGGTGCAGCCCGGCCCTTGCGTGACGCGAAAACTCTGCGCGCCTGTCCGTTTCATCGTCAGTGTGCAGGAAGAGCCATAGGCCTCGCCCGAGAGCGTCCACTGATCGCCTCCCTGCTTTGCTACCTGACCTGACAGCTCGCCCAGGCATCCCGTGGCGGTGATCACCGCCTCGCCCGATCCACCCTGCACCGTCACTCGCATCTGATAGCTTCCCTGTCCGCCGCGATAGGTGCCATCAAGGCCCGTCTGAGCAAGCGCGGAAGACATCCCGAGAGAAAGCGCAGCCACCACAACACCCGCGAAAACGGCTGAGCTGCGTAGCCCCCCGGAATGCAAAGCGGTCAACATCTGCCGTCTCATTCCGCGGCCACCTTTTGCGCTTCCACCGGCACCACAGCGGCATCCATGATCTGCAACGTGGCGCTGATGCTGCCCTTGCGGCCGTCCTCATAGGTCACTTCGGTTATGGTCGAGATCTCCTTTGACCCATCATAAAGCGCGCCAAGAAGATCGTCGTATTTTTCCTCGATGATCCGACGGCGCACCTTTCGGGTGCGGGTCAGCTCGCCATCATCCGCATCAAGCTCTTTGTGTAGGACGAGGAAGCGGTGCACCTGACAGGCCGACAGCATCGGGTCTTCGGCGAGGCTTCGATTGACATCCTCCACATGGCCCCTGATGGTTTCAAGCACCCTGGGATGACCGGCAAGCTCCTGATAGGAGGCGTATCCGATATTGTTGCGCTCCGCCCAGTTGCCCACGGCGGTCAGATCGATGTTGATGAAGGCCGTGCATTCTTCGCGGCCGTTGCCAAAGACGACGGTCTCCAGAATGTTCGGGAAGAACTTGAGCTTGTTCTCCACATATTTCGGCGCAAAAAGCGCACCGTTCGCCATCTTGCCCACATCCTTGGCGCGGTCGATGATCCTCAGGTGGCCATTTTCCGGGTCGAAGAAACCGGCATCGCCGGTTGCCACCCAACCCTCGGGATCTTTTGTGTCGGCGGTGCTTTCGGGGTTCTTGTAGTATTCTTCGAACGTACCCGGACCGCGATAGAACACCTCGCCATTGTCGGCGATCCTGATTTCCACGCCGGGTGCAGCCACGCCCACCGTATCGCTGCGCACCTCACCATCGGGCTGCAGGGTGATGAAGACGGATGCCTCTGTCTGGCCATAGAGTTGTTTGAGGTTGATCCCAAGGGAGCGATAGAAATCAAAGATTTCCGGCCCGATCGCCTCACCGGCCGTATAGCCGACACGCACCCGGCTCAAACCCAGTGTGTTCTTCAGCGGGCCATAGATGAAGATGTTGCCCAGCGCATATTTGATGCGGTCCATGAAGCTGACGGATTTGCCATCGAGAATGGACGGTCCGACCTTCTTGGCATGGGCCATCGCCCGGTCGAACAACCACTTCTTGAAGCGGCCCGCGTCTTCCATGCGGATCATGACAGTGGTGAGCTGCGTCTCAAACACGCGCGGCGGGGCAAAATAGTAGGTTGGCCCGATTTCGCGCAGGTCGGTCATCATCGTGTCGGCGCTCTCGGGGCAGTTGACGCAGAAACCGCACCAATACGCCTGGCCGATCGAAAAGATGAAATCACCGACCCAGGCCATCGGCAGATAGGCAAGCACCTCCTCACCCTGACCAAGGCGGTCAAACTCTGCCGAGGACCGAGAGGCTTCGATGATATTGCGATTGGACAGCACCACGCCCTTGGGACGCCCCGTCGTGCCAGAGGTGTAAAGCATCACGCAGGTGCTGTCATAGGTCAGCTTGTCACGGCGCGCCTTGAGATCGTCGATCAGTTCCCAATAGGCGGCGCGGCCCTGCTCCTGCACATCGGCAAAAACATGAAGCTTGTGATGGTCGTATTTCCGCAGACCGCGCTTGTCGACATAGATCATATGCTCGAACTGATGCAGCCGGTCCTGGATGTCGATCACCTTGTCGACCTGTTCCTGGTCTTCAACGATGGCAAAGCGGGCACCGCAATGATCAAGCACATAGGCCATCTCTTCAGAGGCGCTATCCTGGTAGACGGGCACCGGAACCGCCCCCACAGACTGCGCCGCGACCATCGACCAGTAGAAATACGGACGGTTGCGCCCGATGATAGCGATGAAGTCGCCCTCGTTCACACCAAGATTGAGCAGGCCCAGCGCAAGCGCCTCTATCTCTTTCTCGGTCTCGGCCCAACTCCAGCTTTGCCAGATGCCGAATTCCTTCTCCCGATAGGCGGGCTTGTCGCCGAATTTCGTGGCATTGCGTTGCAAAAGCGCCGGAATGGACGCAAGCCCATCCGTCGCCTGAGGCGAGTGTGCCAAATCTTTATCCTCCCTTTTTGCCCGGTCCCACGGGCAAATCACCCTATTGGGCGAATCTTCCTCCTAAGGGTGCGGGTCTGAAGCTCGCCGTCAACTTTTTCCTGAAGTTTTCCCAATTCTTACGAATTGTAACAGGCGCTGCACAGCGCTTGACAAGGGCATGCGCCTGCATCGCAATACGACGCATGACACGGCCCAGGATGGATTTCTATTTCGAGTTCGCCTCGACCTATTCCTATCTCAGCGCGCTGCGCCTGCCTAGTTTGGCCGAGGCGGCGGGGGTGGATGTGCGTTGGCGTCCGTTCCTTCTTGGGCCCATCTTCGCTGTACAGGGCTGGAACACATCGCCGTTCAACATCTACGCTGCCAAAGGCCGGTACATGTGGCGCGACGTGGAACGCCGGGCGGCGCGCTATGGGCTCGACGTGATCCGCCCCGATCCATTTCCGCAAAACGGCTTGCTCGCGGCTCGTGTGGCGCAGCTTGCCCTTGCGCAACCTAGGGGCATTGAGTTTTGCCAGAACGTCTTTCTTGCCGAGTTCGGCGCCGGGCAAGACATTTCGGACCCCGACACGATAAAGGCGTGCCTTGCTTCGGCCGGTCTTCCGATGACACTTCTTGCTGACGCGCAAAACGATACCAACAAACATGCGTTGCGCACCACGACCGACACCGCCGCGCGACTCGGCATATTTGGCGCGCCCAGCTTCATCGTCGGTGACGAACTGTTCTGGGGAGATGACCGAATGCACGACGCCTTGGACTGGGCCACCCGCCATGGCTAACCCGCCCCTCTTTGATCCCAACGCACCGCAGACACAGGATATGGTCAGCGCAGGTTTGAACCTGATCCAGCAGGCGCTGACGATTTATGACCGCGACCTGAGGCTTGCGGTCTGCAACCGCCGATTCCAGGAAATGTTCGAGCTGCCAGATGCGCTTGTCACTCCGGGGGCCGATTTTGCCGATACAATCCGCTATCTGGCCGAGCGCGGCGATTATGGCGATGTGGGCGAGGTGGAAGCTTTCGTGCAGTCACGCGTTGAAGTGGCACGCGCCTTCGAGCCGCATTACATGGAACGCAGCCGCGCAGGAGGCCGCACGATCAGTGTCGAAGGCTCACCTCTGCCTCAGGGCGGCTGGGTGACCGTGTATACCGACATCACCCGCACCAAGCAGCAAGAAGCGCTCCTGCGCGCCCGCTCCGAGGAGTTGAGCGACAAGGTGCTCGGGTACTCCGAAGATCTCAGCTCGGCCAACCGCCAGCTTGAAGCCACAATCACGGCGCTTGAAGAAGCCAAGCGGCAGCTCACCCTGTCGGAGGCGCGTACACGGCTCACAACCGAAATGATGCCTGCGCATATCGCCCATGTGGGGGCGGACCGGCGCTATACCTATTCCAACCGGCGGCTCAGTTCCGTGATGCCGGGAAGCCAATCCGATATCGTGGGAATGGCCATCGACCGGGCCTTGGGAGAGCAGGCTTATGGCGCCATTCGCGAGCGGCTCGATGCCGCCTTCGACAGGGTGCCATCGGTCTTTGAATTCACACACGAGGCGAGCTCGCGCCGTATCCGCGTGGCGTTTACCCCGGACGGTCAGGCCGGCGGTGTGTACATCCTGTCGATGGACATCACCGAAGAAGCACAGACCCGCGCCGCCCTGCAACAAACCCGGCGGCGGGAGATGGCAGCCCAACTGACCAGTGGCCTTGCGCATGATTTCTCGAACCTGTTGACCATCATACTCGGGATGCAATCGCGCCTGCAAAAGATGGATTTGGGGGCAGATGCAGAAGAGCTGATCAGCGCCACCCTGGCGGCGGCCCGGCGCGGCGGCGGTTTGCTTAACCGGATCGCCGACATGACCGGCAAACGCGAGCACAGTCCTGTGCCGGTGGCCCTTTCCGCATTCCTTCAGGATATCGAGACACTGGGCCGCTCTGCCCTGCCTGATGCAGTTTCGCTTCAGGTGGCGAATGACCTGGGCGAGGCGACCCTTCTTCTTGATCCCGGCATGTTGCAGGATTCGCTTCTGAACCTCCTGCTTAACGCACGCGACGCTGTGGGCGGGCGCGGGGCGATCACCCTGACGGCACGCGAGGTACAAGGCATCTGGGTAGAGTTCACAGTGACCGATACCGGGCCCGGCTTTTCCGAGCAGGCGCTCGCGCGGGCGTTCGAGCCGTTCTTTACGACAAAGGGCGGCGAGGGGTCAGGCCTGGGGCTTGGCATGGTCTATGACATGACCAAACTCGCAGGTGGACGCGTGCATTTGGTCAACCGGGCCGAAGGTGGCGCGACAGCCACGCTGCGCCTGCCCCTTCGCCGCGCCGATGTCGCCCCGAGCCCGGGGCTTGTGCTGCTGGTCGAAGACAGTCCGGAACTGCGCGATACGGTGCGCGACATGCTGCGCGAGGCCGGGCATTCAGTGATCGAAGCCACGTCCGTGGCCGAGGCGACGGCACTTCTGTCGGAATTACCCGAGATCGCGGCTGTGCTGTCTGATATCTCGCTGGAGGGCGATGCAACCGGGCTCGATCTGCTGGATGAGTTGCGCGCGCGTGGCACACCCACATGCCTGATGACCTCGCTGCCGGCCGACGATCCGCTGCACCAGGCCGCCGCGCGTCGCGTCCCGGTTCTGCGCAAGCCCTTCAGCGCGGACGCGCTTAACATACATCTCTTTGCCGGAGCTCCCACATGACCACCCCGCTTGTCACCATCCTCGACGACGAACCGGCAATCCGCACCATGCTGGCGGACGCGCTGGAGGAGGCGGGCTATCGCACGATGGCCTTTGGACGCGCGGCGCAGTTCGAGGCTGCATTGCGCACAACCACGCCGGATGTCTGCCTTGTCGATCTCTCTTTGCCGGACCGCGACGGGCTGAGCCTCGTGCACCGGCTGGCACTGGAGCAGGGCGCGATCGTGATCATCATTTCGGGCCGCGCACAGGTGCAGGACCGGGTGACCGGTCTGGAACTTGGGGCGGATGATTACATCATCAAACCCTTTGAACCCGCCGAGGTCGTGGCCCGCATCCGTGCCCGCCTACGCCGGGGCCCGATCGAAGCCCAGACCGGCGAAGTGGCTCAGTTCAACGGCTGGGCCGCTCATTTCGACCGCTACGTCCTGGAGGACGAGGCGGGGGACGAAACTCCGTTTTCTCATGCCGAAGGCGAGGTGTTGCGGCTTTTTCTGGAACGACCCAAGCGCCTGATCTCACGCCAGGCAATGCAGGAGGCTCTCGGCGGACAGGCCTCAGAGAGTTTTGACCGGGCGATGGACGTGCGCATCTCCAGGCTGCGCACCAAACTCAGAGAAGACCCAAAGAACCCCCGCCTGATCAAGACGATCTATGGCGCAGGCTATATCTTTCTTGGGGACGTGAATTGGGGTTAACATAGGCGTCCCGGAAATCAGATTTTGAAACTGCACCGCTACAGCGCATCCTGAGGCCGGATGGAGTATGGAGTCTGGGGGGATGAATTGCTTTGCAAGCAATCAGTGCCGGTTTCGGTCGAACCAGCACAATGTCTTTGCGTGTGGCGCTCAACGAGCTCGGATTGGGCCCTCGGGAGCCACTTTGTGCATTTCCGGGAAAACCGGTACCCGAAGGCGATTATCCGCGCTCGAACAGCAGACAGGAGTTCTTTGAGATGCTGGCACGAGGGGGCGGCGGCTGACGCGGTCCGCGCCTTGCCCGGTCTCGATCGCCTGAGGGCCTGCCCGCAGTCAACGCAGCCGTGGGCGGCGCATCTGTTTAATCGGTGAGTTCCAGCAGCTCGGCATTCCGCGCGGCGACTGTACCCTCGGCCGGTTCGTCCTCTTTCAGTATCGGGAAGAACCCACGCAGCACATCGTGATAGGTCTTCACCCCATATTCCAGATCCGAAAGCAGATACCCCTCATATCCGCTGGAAAATGCCGCTTCCCAGGTCCACTTGATGAGCTGGATATCCTCTTCGGAAGTCAGCCGGTCTATCCGCCCGCTCAGATACCGCGCCAGCCGCATACGGCGGTCTTCGCCCTTGTATTTATAGGTCGCGGACCGTTGGACCGTCAGCCCGTTCACCACTGGAAACTCCTGATAGAAGATCACGCTGTCCGGATAGAACCCGAATACCGCGTTGGGGAACATTCCCACATAAAGCCAGGCGTTCCTGTGGTCGTCGTCGAGGCGCGGCGGCGGCTCCATCAGCGCCTTGTAGGCGCGCACTGACCACAGCCGCCCGTTTCCTTCCCGAAACGAGGCAAAAGAGCGCGAGGTGCCTTCCTCAAAAGGTTCGTCAAAGTAATTCGGGCCATAGAGGTCCTGCAAACCGGGATGGGCCATGGGCACGTGATAGCCTTCGTTGTCCACATCGCGCACACATTTCCAGTTCGCTTCGATCTCTTCGGTGTAAAAACCATCTCCGGTGGGTTCCAGGCTCTCAAGCGCGTATTGCGCGATTTCGTCGTCGAACCGTGCCAGCACCTGATGCATGGGCGGTTGCGGTCCCGGCTGAAACCGGACAAAGACGAACCCCTGCCAGATATCCATTTCGATGGGCTTCAACCCCATTTCGATCGGATCCAGCTCTGGCAGGCTCTGCGGTTGCGCCGCCCCGCGCAAGGTTCCATCCAGATTATAAACCCAGCCATGAAACGGGCAGATGATCGCCGATTTACAGCGCCCGCGTTCCTCGGCCACGACCCGGCTCCCGCGATGACGGCAAAGGTTGTGGAACGCGCGGACAACGCCATCCTGTCCCCGCACGACAAGCGCACGTTCGCCCACCACGTCAAGCGTGATGAACTCCCCAGGTTCGGAGATATCCGAAACATGGCACACAAGCTGCCAATGCCGCCGGAACAACATGTCCTTTTCCAGTTCCAGCAGTTCGGGGTTGAAAAAACTCCACGCAGGCAGGCCTCGCCGGTCCCAGTCTGAGGGGACAGCTTCTGTGTCAGAACGGGTTTGCATAGGGTCTCTCTCTTGGCTGCTGCGCCGCAGCTTAGCCAACCGAAGGCCAGCGCTCAAGCCAGGGGCCCGCGGCCCGGCCCGGCGGCCCACCGCGCAGGGCGGACCGTCAGGCGAGAAAATCCCTTACTCCGCGGCCACCGCGTGCGGGTTCACCACTTCCACCTTGACCGCCGAGAACTTGAATTCGGGGATCTTGCCATAGGGATCAACTGCCGGGTTGGTCAGGATGTTGGCCGCCGCCTCCACATAGGCAAACGGCAGGAACACCATATCCGGGGCCACGGCCCGGTCGGCGCGCACCATGACCTCGATACTGCCGCGCTTTGTGGTCAGACGCACCATACCGCCCGGTTCCACGCCAAGCTGCTTGAGTGTGCCGGGATGCATGGAACAGTTCGCCTCCGGCTCGACCGCATCAAGCACCGTGGCGCGGCGCGTCATCGACCCGGTGTGCCAATGCTCAAGTTGCCGTCCAGTGGTGAGGATCATCGGATAGTCCTCATCCGGCGTGTCGTCCGGCGCAATGACGCTGGCCGGGGTAAAGCGCGCGCGCCCTTCAGGCCGGGGGAAGCCGTCGCCAAACACAATCGCCTGCCCCGGATCTTCCGGCGACAACGACGGATAGGTGACCGCATTCTCGTTTTCGAGCCGGTCCCAAGTGATGTTGTCGAGAGACTTCATGTTGAGTTTCATCTCGGCAAACACATCCGCCGGGCTCTCGTAATGCCAGTCCAGCCCGATCCGCTGTGCCAACTCGGTGGTGATCGCCCAATCCTCGCGCGCCTCGCCCGGAGGCGGCACGGCGGGGCGGCCCATCTGCACCTGCCGGTTGGTATTGGTCACGGTGCCCGATTTCTCGGCAAAGGCCGAGGCTGGCAGGATCACATCGGCATAGTTCGCCGTTTCGGTGATGAAGATATCCTGCACCACCAGATGCTCCAGCTTGGCCAGCGCATCGCGGGCATGTTCCACGTCCGGGTCCGACATGGCCGGGTTCTCACCCAGAATATACATGCCCTTGATCTTGTCGTCATGCACCGCATCCATGATCTCGGTGACAGTCAGGCCCTTCTCATTTGAGAAATCGCCCGATTTCCACACCTCGGTAAAGGCGCTGCGGACCCCATCGTCGGTGACGGTCTGATAGTCCGGCAGGAACATCGGGATCAGGCCCGCATCAGACGCGCCCTGCACATTGTTCTGCCCCCGGAGCGGGTGAAGACCCGTGCCCGGCCGACCAACCTGACCGGTCATCAGCGCCAGGGAAATCAGGCAACGCGAGTTATCCGTGCCATGGATATGCTGAGACACACCCATCCCCCAGAAGATCATCGCCGCCTTGGCCCCGGCAAAGGTCCGCGCCACATCGCGCAGCATCTCGGCGGGAATGCCGCAGATGGCTTCCATCTTCTCCGGGCTGAAGTCTTTCAGATGTGCCTTTTCGGCCTCCCAGTTTTCGGTGAAGGCTTCGATATATTGCTGGTCGTACAGCCCTTCCTCGACAATCGTGTGCATGATCGCGTTGAGCATGCTCACATCCGCGCCAGGCCGGAATTGCAGCATGTGCGATGCAAAGCGGCGCAGGCCGACACCGCGCGGGTCCATGACGATCAGCTTGCCGCCACGTTTGGTGAATTGCTTGAAATAGGTCGCGGCGACAGGGTGGTTCTCAATCGGGTTTGCCCCGAT
This sequence comes from Roseovarius faecimaris, assembly GCF_009762325.1. Taxonomy (NCBI): domain Bacteria; kingdom Pseudomonadati; phylum Pseudomonadota; class Alphaproteobacteria; order Rhodobacterales; family Roseobacteraceae; genus Roseovarius; species Roseovarius faecimaris. The sequence goes on along the minus strand of NZ_CP034348.1, from coordinate 150,699 downwards.
CACGATCGCCACATCGGCGTTCTCGATCTCGTTGAACGTGGCTGTCACAGCGCCCGATCCGACGTTTTCCAGAAGCGCCGCCACCGAGGACGCATGGCACAGCCGCGTGCAGTGATCCACGTTGTTGTGGCCAAAGCCCTGGCGGATGAATTTCTGGAACAGATAGGCCTCTTCATTTGTACATTTCGCCGAGCCAAATCCGGCCACGGTTGCACCACCATGCGCGTCCTTCAGCCGCTTCAAACCACCAGCGGCAAATTCCATCGCCTCGTCCCAGCTCGCCTCGCGGAAAAACTCACGCCAGTTCTGCGGATCCACGTTCAGCCCCTTGGCTGGTGCATCCTCGCGACGGATCAGAGGTTTGGTCAGGCGGTGATCGTGATGGATATAGTCAAAGCCAAACCGCCCCTTGACACAGAGCCGCCCTTCGTTGGCCGGGCCATTGATGCCCTCGACATACTTCACCTTGCCGTTCTTGACCTTCAGGCTGATCTGACATCCCACCCCGCAGAACGGGCAGACGCTTTCGACCTCGCTGTCATAATCTGCGCTGTCACCGATCTGGTTTTCATCCACCACCGTCGAGGGCATCAGAGCGCCGGTCGGACAAGCCTGTACACATTCGCCACAGGCCACGCAGGTGCTTGCCCCCATCGGATCGGCAAAGTCGAAAGTCGGATAGGCGTCATGGCCCCGGCCGGACATACCGATCACGTCATTGACCTGCACCTCGCGACACGCGCGCACACACAAACCGCACTGAATGCAGGCATCCAGGTTCACGCTCATCGCAACATGGCTGTCGTCCAGAAGCGGGATGCGCCCCTCTTCGAGCTTGGGAAAGCGGCTTTCGCTGACGCCCTGCATGGCGGCCATATCCCAAAGATGGCTTGATTTATCGTGGGCGACTTCCTGCTCGGGCTGATCGGCGAGAAGCATCTCGACTACCATCTTGCGCGCGGATTCAGCGCGTGCCGAATTGGTCGTCACGACCATGCCCTCGGAAGGCTCACGGATGCACGATGCCACCAGCGTGCGTTCGCCCTCCACTTCCACCATGCAGGCGCGGCAGTTGCCGTCAGGCCGGTAGCCCGGTGCCGGTTTGTGGCACAGATGCGGGATCACCAGGCCGCGGCCATGGGCCACTTCCCAGATCGTCTGGCCCGCCTCGGCCTGCACCTCTTTGCCGTCGAGGGTAAAAGTGATTTTGTCGGACATCGCGCATCTCCTAAAGCCGTGTCCTGTATAGACCACGGCATGCAAAAAGCGAGTCTGACAATCCCGACATTCCCCCAACGATTTGCGCCATTCCTTCCGGCGTGCCCTTTGCCACAGCCCGTTCGAGGCAGGCGGGGGTGGGTGGGCGGGACGCCTGCCGAGAACGGGCCTTGCGCACCGCTTCGGGGCTTTATCCCGAGCCCGCTCAACGCTAACGTGCCGGCGAACGGCAACCTGACAGGAGCACCCCTTGGCCGAGATCATCCTTGTCCGCCACGGACAGGCCAACAGCACCGCCACTGATGAGGCGAGCTATGACCAGCTCTCCGAGCTTGGCCACCAGCAGGCCGCATGGCTTGGCGCGCATCTGGCCGAGACCAACCCGCATTTCGATCAGGTACTTACCGGCACGCTCAGCCGTCAGGCCGATACCGCCCGCTCCATGGGCTATGAGATCACCCGCCAGGACGCCCGCCTGGATGAGCTGAGCTACTTCACCATCGCTCATGCGCTGGAAGCCCAGCATGGCATACCGGTTCCCGACAGCACGGGGGCCTATGCACGCCACTTGCCACAACTGCTCGACTATTGGGAGCGGGACAAGATCTCTGACATCCCCGAACCGTTCGACGCTTTCGCCACCCGGATCAGCGATGCCCTTGACATGCTTTGCGCGCTTGACGGGCGCATCCTCGTGGTCACGTCCGGGGGTGTCATCGGCATGATCCTGCGCCATGCGCTCGGGCTGCATAACGGCTCCACCGCAAAGATGATGCTGCAGATCATGAATTCATCGCTGCACCGGCTCGAATATGTGCATGACCAGCTCATGGTCGGAACCTTTAACGCCACCCCGCATCTCGATCCGCCTGACCGGGCGCATGCCCGCACCTATGTTTGAGGGTCTGCCGTGTTGAAATTCTACTGCGCCCCCAAAACCGTCTCCATCGCTACGGCAATCCTTCTTGAAGAAACCGGCCTCGCCTATGAGGCCGTGAAGCTTGACTTCGCCGCGGCCGAACAGACCAAACCCGACTACCGCAGGATCAACCCCAAGGGACGCGTGCCCACACTGATCACGGAGCGCGGCAGCCTGACCGAAACCGGCGCGATTCTAGAATACATCGCGGCGCAGGTTCCCGAGATGAACCTTGTGCCAGCCGACCCATGGGATGCCGCCCAGATGCGCGCGGTGATGTATTATCTCGCCGCCACCTTCCATGTGAACCACGCCCACAAAGTGCGCGGTTCCCGGTGGGCGGATCAACAAAGCTCGTATCAGGATATGATAGCCAAAGTTCCTGAAACCATGGGACAATCCTGTGCATTCGTGGAAGAAAACTGTGCTCTGTCGCCGTTTGCCATGGGGACCGACATGACCGTGGCCGACCCGTGGCTCTTCACGATCTGTACCTGGCTGGATGGCGACGGTGTGGATATCACAGCCTACCCGCGGCTTGCCGCTCATTTCGAGATGATGCACGCGCGCCCTTCCGTTGCCGCTGTTAAGGAGCTTGGCATTTTATGACACATATCTGGGTCCGGGCCGAACAACGCCCGAATGAAGAACGGGTTGGTTTGACACCTGAGGGCGCGCGCACTCTGATAGACGCAGGGTTCACCGTCACGGTGGAAGAAAGCTCCGTGCGCGCCATCCCCATCGATGGCTACGCGGCGGCCGGCGCGAAGATCGCCCCCGAGAACAGCTGGCCCGAGGCGCCGGAAGAAGCCATTGTCTTCGGTCTGAAGGAACTGCCCGAGGACGGCACGCCCCTGCCCCACCGGCACATCATGTTCGGCCATGCCTTCAAGGGCCAGCATTCGGGGCGCGCCCTACTGGAGCGGTTCAAAGCCGGAGGGGGCACTCTTTACGATCTGGAGTACCTCGTGGACGAGGATAACCGCCGTGTGGCCGCTTTTGGCTATTGGGCAGGCTATGCCGGGGCGGCGGTCTCGCTCAAGGCCTGGGCCGCTCAGCAACAGGGGGGGATCTGCCCGCCCGTCGCGACCTATTCGGGCAAGGACAGTTTGCTTGATGACCTGCGCGCCGACCTGCAGGGCGCGACCCCGTCGGCGATCGTGATTGGCGCCCTGGGCCGGGTCGGGACCGGCGCAGCAGACCTTTGCACCGCGCTGGGGCTAGACCCCACGCGCTGGGACATGGCTGAAACCGCCTCGGGCGGGCCTTTTCCCGAAATCCTGGCGCATGACCTCTTTTTCAACTGTATCTTCGCACGTCCCGGCACACCGGTCTTCGTACCCGCGTCAGCCCTTGCCGAAAGCCGCAGGCTGACCGTCATCGGCGATGTCGCCTGCGACCCTGACAGCGACTACAATCCGGTGCCGGTCTACTCGGAGGCAACAAGCTGGGCCGCGCCCGTCACGCGCGTGCACAACGATCCGCCCCTGGACGTGATGGCCATCGACAACCTGCCCTCTTTGCTGCCGGTTGAAAGTTCGGAGGATTATGCCGCCCAGCTGTTGCCGACGCTGCGCTCGCTCGACGCAATCGAAAGCGGGGTCTGGGGCCGGGCCAAAGCCACCTTCGAACATCACATCAGGGACGCCTGAAATGGCGCTTTATGTCGGCTATCTGGCGGCATTGCTCGGTACGATCTGCTGGATACCCCAAGCCTGGAAAGCCTGGATGACGCGCGATACATCGGGCCTGTCGCTGCCGTCTAATCTGATGTTTCTCACAACGGTCACCCTTTGGCTGATCTACGGCTTGATGATTGGTGACTGGCCGTTGATACTTGCCAATATCTGCTCGGTCACGGCGATGCTCCTGATCGTCGCGGCGAAATTGCGTTTCAAATAGGAGAGGCGACAACATGACAATCCATTGGTGCGGCACGGGCCTTTCGGCCATTCCTGGCCTCAGGCGACTTATCGAAGCGGGCCATGAGGTGTGCGTCTGGAACCGGACCGAGGCGAAGGCGCGCGATGCGGTGGGCGACCTGACCGACCGGATCAGGGTGTTCGACTTCGACACGCTGGCCGCGGAAACGCAAGCCGGTGACGTCATCGTGTCAATGCTGCCCGGCGACTGGCATGTGCCGCTGGCCGAGATGTGCATCAACAAAGGGGCGCATTTCGTCTCGTCCTCCTATATCGCACCCGAGATGCGCGAGCTCCATGGCAAGGCGCTTCTGAAAGGTGTGTCGGTTGTCAATGAGATCGGTCTCGACCCGGGGATCGACCATTTGATGGCGCATCACCTGATGGCCGATTACCGTGCCTCTTCTGCCTTCGATGCCGAGAACGATCTGTCGTTTATCTCTTACTGCGGCGGCATCCCCAAGCACCCCAACCCGTTTCGCTACAAGTTCAGCTGGTCACCTTTGGGCGTCTTGAAGGCGCTGCGCTCGCCGTCACGGTCGATCAAGGCGTTCACCGAACTCAACGTGGCCCGCCCCTGGGATGCGATCTCGTCCTATATCGCGCCGCTGGCGAGCCCAGAAAGCTTTGAAGTCTACCCGAACCGCGATTCCATACCGTTCATGGATGATTACGGCTTTGAACCGGGCTGGCGGGTGAAGGAATTCGTGCGCGGCACGCTTCGGCTTAACGGCTGGGCCGAAGCCTGGAAGGACGTGTTTGCCGAGGTGGAAACCCTGGAAGGCGAAGCGGGCGACGCGCGGCTCAGGGAGATGTCAAACCAGTTCTGGACCGAGAACGCCTATGACGAAGGCGAGCCGGACCGCGTCGTGCTCTGCGTGGCGCTGAAGGCCGAGAAGAACGGCGTGCCAGTGTATCACAAGACATTCGTGATGGATGCGTGGGGCGACGCCCGCGGCACGGCGATGGCGCGGCTTGTGTCGATCCCGGTGGCGATGGCGGTAGAAGCCGTACTGGCGCGTGAAATCCCGGCAGGCGTCAGCCCGGCACCGCGTGATCCGAAACTTGTCGCGCGGTTCCTTGGCGAAGTTGAAAAGCTTGCACAACATCTGCAGGTGGTGGATCACGGCTGAGGCGCAGCGCTTGAGCGCTGCGTGACCCCGAATTCGCAGGCAAAAGAACTGCGCCCGGCGGCTCAGCCGGAAAAGCTCGGCGCGGCATATGACACGGTCATACGTGAATTGATCCTTCGTTCTCCGTCATGGGGACCGGCGGCTATGATTGCCTCGATCACGCTCAAGGCGTCCTGGGCATCGCCATAGCTTAGCCGCGGCGCATCATGCCCGTCCGGCCCTTGCTGCCCATGCGCTCCGAGGATCTCGACATCTTTCGGCAACCATGCCAGCAGGTCGCGCAAAGTGGCGGCATAGGCCTGCAGGCTTGCCCCCGGGGTCTGAGCATAAAGTTCTCCGCAATAGAGCAGATCCGCCGCATAGAGACGGCCGCGCTCCGCCTCCCAGAGCGAAACGGAATCGGGCGAATGGCCGGGCGTGTGTACGATGCTGAACCGCCGCGCACCGACCTCAAGTGTCTCTCCGGGCCCGATCCAGCGCGTTACCGAAAAGCGCGGAGCGGTCAGGCCCTCATATGCCCCAAGAAACATCCGTTCGGGCGGGGATACGACCCCGTCCGCCTCCAGCGCCCGCAGGATCGGCAGATCGGCCAGCATGACCGTCTCGAAATCGCCGATCCCGCCCAGGTGATCGAAATGCATGTGGGATGGAAAAGCTGTCACGCGGGGCTGTCCATAACGGGCAACGACAGGCGCAATGGAACGGCGGCCCGATCCGGTATCCCACAGCAGGCTCTCCTCGCAATCCGACAGCAGATAGGACCAGTTGCATTGATGATAGGCGGGCTCTCCAATCGCGAGCGACGCGTCATCCAAAGCGCGCAGGGCGAACCAGTTCTGCGCGAGCGCGACACCGGGGGCCAAGGTCACGGCCTCTATGGGAACTTCGAGACTTTCTTGCATTCAGACGCCCGGAGGCTAGCCGCCGCGCACCAGATCGTCTTCTTCATCCACGGCCGACAAACCCAGCTCATCAAGCCCGTTTTCGAGATGATCCGACAGGTGCGGCGTCCCCAGAAGGTAATCTGCCGTGGGTGTCGTCGCCTCCTGCCGGGCGGTGGAAATCGCCTCATCAAGCTCGTCCGGTCCAAAGCTCTCTCGCCCGATCCACATAACAGCCACAAGGCTTGCCTGCTCTTCTTCGGTCAACCGTTCAATGAAAGCGCGCAGCTCTCCTTCAGCACGGTCGAGCTCTCGTGACATCAGGATCACCTGAGCGATTTTGTGCACGGATATTTCGATCATGGTGGTCCCCCTTCAGCGGAATCATACCACACTCTTCGGTGTTCGGGGAACGGGAGTCTTTGATCTCACGCAAAGAGCCGGTAGTAGGCCCAGTTTGGTAAAAACCGGGACAGCCGAAAGACATAAGAGAAAAGTCGCGGGAAGTGGCGCGCAAAGGCCCCTTCATCACACATAAGCTCGAACATTTCCTGCGCCGCCTGTTCTGGTGTCATCAGGAACGGCATTTTGAAAGTGTTCTTGTCCGTCAGGCGCGTCTTGATGAAACCCGGGTTGGCCAGTTGCACGCGCACCCCCGTGCGCCAGAGATCGGCCCGAAGGCTTTCGGCAAGCGCCATGGTCCCGGCTTTGGAGGCGGCATAACCCATCGCCCCGGGCAGACCGCGAAAGCCAGAGAGCGAACCGGTGATGACAATGTGACCCGCATCCCGCGCCACCATCTGAGGCACAACCTGACCCAGCACACGGATCGCCCCGGTGAAGTTGATATCCGCCATCGCCTCGGCCTGTTCGGCATTCCATTCGGTCGACGGCATCGGCCAATAGACCCCCGCGAGATAGACCATTCCGTCGATCTCTCCCACATGCTCCGCCGCCGCTGTCACGCTTTCAGTATCGCTGACATCCACGGGAACGATGCGCGACCTTCCGGGCAGTGAGGCCGCGACCTGTGCAAGCCGCTCTTCATTGCGGGCGGAAAGGATCACTTCGGCCCCTGCCGCGCTCAGCTTCGCGGCCAGTGCTGCACCCAGCCCCTCGCTGGCCCCCACCAGCCAATACCGTTTGCCTTGCCAATCGGTCACGCGATATCCGCCCGGCGCATCGTGGCCACAAGCTCTGCCACCTTGATCCCGAATTTGCGGAACTGGCTGCGGTTCACAATGACACCATTGGGTGCCAGATACATCCAGTCTGTCACATTCAACTCATGGCTCCCCGCTTCTTCGGGCAGTCGGATGCGGTAATTCAGCTGCACCGCCGAGCCGTTTTGCTGACCGGTTCCCACGCCGATCAGGTCATCCGCCTCCGCACGGATTTTACCGTCATTGCCAAGTTCCAGGCGCCACTCGCGATCCTGAGTGTTCCCACTGTCATAGAGGAAATGCTCTTTCATGATGCCGCGATTGCCTTCCCAGCGGGCGATAAAATCCGCCGAAAACCGAGAGGTCACGCGGCCGAACGGGCCATAGATCACGCCTTCGCATTTGATCGGGCCGTTAAGATGCGTGCGCAGATCAAACTGCGGTTCGTTGGTGGCGTAGTCCTGGGGCTTTTGCGACGAAAAGCCTGTAAAGCGCTGCCAGATCACCGTGAGCAGCAGCATCGCGGCGGCCCCAAGGGCGAAGAGACCAAAGGCGCTCATGTTCGGGCACTCCTTTCGTGGATAGGGGTTGCCACCAACAATCCGATGGCAATCAGTTTCAGGGCGCAGGGCACGAGGCAATAGAGCACACTCAGAAGGTGCAGCGCCTCTTCCGGATTGGCCTGCCCGGCCTGGAATCCGGCGCGCTCCAGCGTCGGCAGCAAAAGGACCGCCGCCAAGGCCAGGGTGAATTTCGACACGAAAGACCATAGTCCGAAGCCTTCACTGGCACCCGGCGAGACCTGCGCCATGCGAGTGGCGAAGAGCGCGGGCAAGAGGGTCATGTCGGCCCCCAGCGCCGCGCCCGATGCAATGCAAATGATCGCGAACGCCCAGATATCGCCCGCGCCAAGCGCGAAGGCCGAGCCGAAAGCGATGATGGACAGAACCATGCCGCTCAGCAGCACGCGTTTGGCGCCGAAACGCTCTGCCGCGCGGCTCCAGACCGGTGCAGCAAGCGCGGCAGACAGGAAAAACAGAAGCAGCAACGGCCCTTCCCACCCAACCGCGTTGAGGCGGCTTTCAACGAAGAACAGAAACAGCGTCGAGCTCACCGCGACAGGGGCAGCATTGGCCAGCGCAACCAAAAGCAAGCGGCGCGCGATAGGGTCGCGCAGAACCGGGCCAAACCCCGTCGCGTCCGACGGCAGGCCGGCGCTTTGCCATTGATCACGCATGGACCACACCGCCACCAGCGCAAGGATGGCAAAGCCAAGCGCGAAACCGGCGTAACCGCCCAGCGCCAACGGTGCTACCGCGGCGGCACAGATCCCAAGCAAGGCACCCGTTTCACGCCAACGGGCCAGCCGCAGGTGCCCCCGCCCGGGGAGGCAGGCCGCCGTACCAACGCCTTGTGCATAAAAACATATGGTCAGATAGCTGAAGGCCGAAAAGACAAGCGTAAGCATAAGAGCGAACCACAAAAGCGGTGCCAGCGGCGGCGAGATCGCAAACAACCCCAGCATCGCCAATGCCATGACCAGCACCGCCACACCCACACTCAACGCCCGCCATCCGGCAGCGACTCGTGCCAACCAGCCCAGAGCCGGGTCCTGCACCACGTCGAGCAGGCGCAGCACGAAAAGGATCGTACCTAGCGCCGCGAGCGAAACCCCATATTCGTCAACATAGAATTTTGGCGCGTGGATATAGAGCGGCAGACCCGCTGCGGCCAGAAGCGCACCAAACAGCCCAAAGGCGGGAAGGCGCGGGTGGCTGGCATCTCGGGTCGGTGCCTGGGACATGGCGGCAGCGGCGGTCATCGGCTGACTTCCTCGGCCGGCGGTTCGGGGCGGGCGCGGAACGTCGCCCCTTTCCACCAGAGCTTGAGTGCCTGCCAGTGGATCAGCGCCAATACGCGACGCGAGCCGAAGGGGCGACGCAGGCAGGCCCTGATCAGCCCCCAGGTGGTGAGAGGGGTGCGCTGCCCCACCAGCGTGGCGATCACACCGCCATTGCCACCGGTAAAATCGATCCAGATACCAATCCGATCACTGCGCAGATCAAAGCGAAACTCATACCCGCCTTCGATCCGCTGAAAGGGTGATACATGGAATATCTTCTGCGCCGTCAGATAATCCTGTGCGCTGATGGGAGCCATGTCATCGCGGTGACACAAATAGGAATGACGGTCGCCATAGGTATTGGTCACTTCGGCAATGACGACGCGGGCTGCGTCCTCTTCATCACGGCAAATCCAGAAGGCCACCGGATTGAAGACATGACCCAGGACGCGCGGCTGTGCCAGAAGCTCGACCCTGACAGGCGACGGAAGCCCGTGCGCCGCGAGTATTTCACGCACCCATACAGCACCGCGGCCCTGACCCGGCGGGCCACCGTGATCGACATCCCAAAGCGACGCCAAACCGGCACGGTTACGCCCGAAAAGGCGGGGCGGGTGTGCCTCGGCCTCGGCATCCAGCATCACGTAGTCGATACTGTAGCGAAACGCGTTTTCCACAGCGCCCTTGCGCCCGTGCCAGGTGTGGCCGGCGATATGGTCGATCCTGCTCATTCGGCCGCGATCTGCACCGCATCCTGCGCCAGGATTGCGCGCGCGACGTCAATACCGCTGGCCAGCCCGTCTTCGTGGAAGCCGTGCCGTGTCCAGGCCCCGCAAAACCATGTGTGATTGGCCCCGTTCCGCGCGAGCACGCGGCCCTGTGCCTCAAGTGCGGCCATGTCATAGATCGGGTGGCGCAGGGTAACCTGATCATAGATCAGCTCTTCGCGGATCGGGCGCGTGGAGTTCAATGTCACGAAATGTGGATCATCATGGGGGATCGGCTGCAGCGAGTTCATCCAGTAGGTGATGTCGATCTGCCCGTCACGCTTGGCGGGGGCCTCGGCGTAGTTCCAGCTCGACCAGACCGCTCGGCGGCGTGGCATCACCGAAGGATCAGCATGCAACACCACATCGTTGGGCTGATAACGCACTGCGCCAAGGTCGTCCTGCTCCGCCTTGCCCGCGTCAATCAGCAGGCGCAGGCTATCATCGGAATGAGTGGCAAAAACCACCTCGTCGAAGGCTTCCCATTCCGCTCCGGGAAGCTTGATCAACACCCCATCTGCGCGGCGCCTCACGGCCTCGACAGGGCAGCCAAGGCGCATATCGACACCCTGTGCTGCCAGAGCCTGGCCCAGACGGTCCACATAGGCAATCGAACCACCATCCACAGTGTACCACTGGTGCTGCCCGTCATAGGTCAGCAACGCGTGGTTTTCGAAGAACTGGATCATCGCATGCGCCGGGAAGTCCAGGATTTGTTCGGTCGGTGTCGACCAGATCGCGCCGGACAGCGGCAGAAGGTAATAGTCACGGAAATAGTCGCCCATCCCCATCTTGCGCAGAAACTGCCCAATGGTCAGCCCGCGCATATCATCGCGGTTGGCGGCATGGGTGTTGAAGTGAAAAATGTCGCGAAGCATACGCAGGAATTTTGGATTCAGCGCATTCTTGCGTTGCGCGAAAAAGGCTTTGGCACCGGCGAGCCCATATTCGATCTTGCCGCCCCGCACTGATGCGCCAAAGCTCATGTTCGATTTCGCAACCGGCACATCAAGCTTGTCAAAAAGAGCCGCCAGATGCGGGTAATTGGCATAGTTGAACACGATAAAGCCGGTATCGACCGGCTGATCGCCATGCTTGCCCGCGATGATCGTCCTGGCGTGACCGCCCAGGCGGGGCTCTGCCTCGATAAGCGACACCTGATGGCGATCGGCCAGCAAATGCGCGGCTCCCATTCCGGAGATCCCGGCGCCGATAACGGCAATCTTGCGGCGCTTTGGCACAACTGATGTGCCTGGCCCGGCTTCAAATGGCATCTTTGGTCGTGTCCTTTGATTGTCTTTCGTCAACCATTACGCGTCAGAGCATCAATCGGATGAGAAAAGTTTTTTTGGCGACCGGGTGATCCAAATTTGTGACATCCCCGTACCACTTCCATGTTAAGTACGAACACAACTCTGGACCGGCCCCGCTCGCCACTGCATGTGTCGATGAAAGCGGCTTCGGAAGAATCCGGAATAGTTCGGCAAAGGTCTGCGGAAGTGACAGCCAAAGACAGGGAAAACGAAGACTGGGTCGCGTGTGTTGCACTGATCCGAGAAGAAAAGGACCAACAGGCCTTCGGCAGGTTGTTCCAGCACTTTGCGCCGCGCGTCAAAGCTTTCTTGATGCGTTCCGGAGCCGAGGAGAGCCTGGCCGAGGAGTGTGCGCAGGAAGTCATGGCGACCTTGTGGCACAAGGCGCATTTGTTTGATCCAGCCCGCGCGAGCGTGGCCACCTGGATCTTTACCATCGCGCGTAATCGCAAGATTGACGCGTTGCGCAAACAGCGCCGCCCCGAGCCGGAGGACTTGCCCTGGGGTGCGGAGCACGAACCGGACCAGGCAGACGCCCTGGCCCTGCAACAGGAGAGTGAACAGCTCGGTGAAGCCATTGCCGCGCTGCCCGACAATCAACGGGTTCTGATCGAGAAAGCCTATTTCGGTGACCTCAGCCATCGCGAGATTGCCGACGCAACCGGCCTTCCCCTAGGGACGATCAAATCCAGAATTCGACTGGCGCTGGATCGCCTGCGCCATGCCATGAAGTGAACACGCTATGACTGAAACGATCAAACATCACCTGACCGACGCCCTGCTGATCGCCTATTCGGCGGGGACATTACCCGAGGCGTTCAGCCTCACTGTAGCGGCCCATGTGAGCCTTTGTGACGAATGCCGCGCAAGGCTTGGCGCCTTTGATACAGTGGGCGGCGCGCTTGTCGAAGACAGTGCCGAGGCGGAGATGGACGACGGAAGCCTGGAGGCAACCTTGGCGCTGATCGCCTCTGGTGCCCCTGACGATAAACCCGCCCCCGGGGCAAGCGATAGCGTGCTGCCTGCGCCGATCCGCGACTATATCGGTGGCGATCTCGATACCGTGAAATGGCGGCCGGTCGGCATGGGTGTGAAACAGGCGATTTTGCCCACCTCCCGCGAGGCCACCGCTCGACTGCTGTATATCCCCGCAGGGGCAGCGGTGCCGGATCATGGCCACCGCGGCACCGAGCTGACGCTCGTCCTGCAAGGGGCCTTCGCAGACGAGACCGATCGTTTTGGACGCGGTGACATCGAGGTTGCAGATGAAGATCTGCATCACACGCCCGTGGCCGATATCGGAGCGGATTGTATCTGCCTCGCCGCCACGGACGCGCCTCTCAAGTTCAAGGGACTTCTGCCGCGTCTGGCCCAGCCTTTCCTGAAGATCTGAGGCCTCCAACCTGCGATCACACGCTTGTTTCGTATCCCCGCCGGAGCTTCCGGCGGGGATATTTCTTTCAGGAAAGCCGAACACGCCCGGCAAGCTCAGGGGCTGTAGAAACTGGTGTAGGGAATGTAGTGAACGGGATCACCCGGAGCGATCTCCGCAGCTCCGTCCGGCAGTTCCACAAGCCCCTCGGCCCAGCTCAGCCCGCTGATCCGCCCGGAACCTTCCGAGGCAAAGACCTCGACCCGTCCCTGCCGCACCCGCGCGCGCAGGAATTCGCGGCGGCCGGGTTTCTTTTTCTTCGAAAAGGCGGCGGGCAAGGTGAAACCTTGGGGGATGCTCCAACCGGCCCCCGAAAGCGCGGCCATCGCGGGCGCCGCGAAAATCAGAGTACAGACAAGCGCCGCCACCGGATTGCCCGGCAGGCCAAAAATCGGGGTACCCTTCCAAAGACCCAGCGCCAGAGGGCGACCCGGTTTAATCGCAATACGCCATTCGGCCATGGCCCCCGCCTCATTGAGCAGGGCCGAGACATGGTCTTCGTCCCCGGCCGAAGCGCCGCCTGAGGTCAGGATCATGTCGGCCTCTTCCGCCGCCCTGTCGAATGCCGCACGCAAAGTGGCGCGGTCGTCCGGCTGAATGCCGAGGTCAACAGCCACATGACCAAGTCGCTCCAACAAGCCAATCAGCATCGGACGATTGGCATCATAGATCTGCCCCTCACCCGTGGGCTGGCCAGGCGCGCGCAACTCGTCCCCTGTCGACAGGACAGCCACGCGGAGCGGCGCATAGACTTGAACCTCATCCCCTCCGACCGCCGCAATCAGTGCAAGATCAGCCGGGGTCAGTCTGCGCCCCGCATCGAGAACGACAGCTCCCTCGACAACATCCTCACCCGCCTTGCGCGTGTTGGCGCCGGGTTTCAGACCTGCCCGAAACGCAATCGCGCCCTGCCCAAGCGTCACGTCTTCTTCGAGTATCACCGTATCGACGCCCTCCGGCAGGGCCGCCCCGGTCAGCACCCTGATCGCATGGCCGTACGGGACCACGCCACTGAACGGCACACCCGCAGCCGCACGCCCGTCGCAAAGCGGCAGAACCTGATCGCCCTCGCCAAGACAGGCATGTGCAAATCCGTAGCCATCCACCGCCGTGTTGGGCTGTGGCGGGTTGGAGCGCTGCGCAATAACGGGGGCCGCCAGGACGTGACCAAGCGCGTGATCAATGCGGCGCGTTTCGACGGCGACCACCGGATGTAAACGTTCCCGCAGCATTTCAAGGGCAATGTCCACCGGGGTCCAGTCCACCCCTGCCGGCAAGGCAAAACAATCGTCGCGCAAAGGCGGCGGACGCAACTGAGATGTCGCCTCCTGCTCGGCGGCGGCGGTCAGTTTGTCCTCAAAGCCCAACCCCATGATCCATCCTTCCTCGGGTGCGGTCACGTCTAACATGGCGCGCAGATCGGGCGCGGGCAAGCGGGCAAGTGCGCGCGCAAGCAGTGCCACCTGATGCGCATCGCGTATTCCACCACCGGCCTCGGCGCGCTTGACGACAGGATTGATCAGCCCAGGCCAGATTTCGATAAGTGCTACCGACGCATTGAGCGGCTCAAATGGCCAGGCCATGATCTGATCGCCAAAGCGTCGTTTGAGCCGGGCCAGAACCGGCAATCCGGTCAGCACCTGCCCCCCCACCGCTCCTGCGCCGCCCACCTGCCAACAGGTAAAGGCCCCCGTCGTCTGCTGCTCTGCCGTACGAAATTCGGGCATTCCGTGCCCGTGCCGCGTGTCACGACGCGGCAAATGAGCGATGTCGCGCTTCAACCCGTTGAACCAGAAGGGCCCGATGCCTGGAAAGCGCGCGTTGATCTCTCCGGCCAGATCGAAGCGATTGTTCCCGCGCGGGGTGTCTTCGATACGCGCCTCCAGCCACTCCCAGAGAGCAAAAGGATCACTTGTACCCGTGAGAGCGCGGGCAAAACCCGCAGGATAGCCAAAAGGAAAATCAAATCCGATACAAAGCCGTCGGCCGGCCGTCAGCTCCTGCTTGATCAGGGTGGCAATCGCATCCTCGGCCAGGGGCCTGTTGCGCAGGTATACTGGCGCCTCGGCCTGACCTCCACGCACCACCGCCATCCAGATGGCATCTTTCCGAGGCGTCGGCCCGGTATCATTACCCCCGGACCAATCGACCACGGCAAAACTGTCGAATGTGGTCACAAACCAAGCTCGGCAAGGATGAAATCAGCGATCTCGGCCGTCGCGTTCAGGTCAAATACCGGCCGCCCCTCCACCGTGACCGGCGTGTCACTCGCCACAGCGCGAACCGTCGGATCATCAGGCGCAATCAGAGCGTTGCCTGTTTCGGCGCGGAAGGCTTCCACTTTGGGGTGCGGGTCGCGTTTGTAACCCTCGACAAGGACCAAATCCACCGGGCTCATCTTGGACAGAAGTTCCGGCAGTTCCGGCTCCGCGTCCTCGCGCAGCTCATGCATCAGGGCAAAGCGCTTGCGTGACGCCAGAAGCACCTCCTTCGCGCCTGCCTCTCGGTGGCGGAAACTATCCTTGCCGCGCTGATCCACATCGAAAACGTGATGCGCATGTTTGATCGTGGATACGCAATACCCGCGCCCGGTGATCTCGGCCACAAGCCGCTCCATCAGGCCGGTTTTTCCAGCGTTCTTCCAGCCCACAACACCGTAAACCTTCATGACTGCTCCTTCAGCAGGGTCTGCGCCCTTGCCAGATCCTCTGGCGTGTTGACGTTGAAAAACGGATCGCCTGCGGTGTCAAACACCGCTTCGCGCCCATCATGCTTGCCGGTCCACAGGATAACCTTGCGCAGCCCGTCCTTCAGGGCAGCGCGCAGATCATCCCGCAAGGCCACCGGCCAGAGGCCAAAGGTGGGATGCCGGATGAGACCGGACCGGGACATAGATTTCGTCTCTTCCCCGTCGGCACGCGGCGTCGCGGCAAGCACCAGAGGATGTGTCTGACCCTCTGAGCAGGAAAGCAACCGCGCCACCAGGTCATCCGGAAAAAACGGTGTATCGGCCGCCACACTTACCACCAGGTCAGCCCCCTGATCCGCCGCCCAGTCAAGCCCGGCAAGCACACCGGCCAGCGGGCCGGGAAACTCCGCGATGCTGTCGGCCACAACTGGAAGCCCAAACCGCTCGAAACGCTTGGGATCACCATTGGCATTGAGCGCCAGACCCGAAACCTGCGGTGCCAGCCGCGCCATCACCTGATCCAGCAGCACGCCATCGCCCAAGGGCAGCAAACCCTTGTCACCGCCGCCCATGCGCGTGGCCTGCCCACCCGCGAGGATGATGCCCAACGGAGTGCTCATCTTTTCACGGCCCATGCGGTCAGCGCAAGGTCAGGCCGTTCTGCAGCCCGGCCTTCGGGGAACCATCTAACAGGCAAGACAACTTGTATTTCGGGATCAAACTGAAACATGTCCGCCTCCCCCATATGCGTGACGGCAATCCTCTCCCACACAAGACGCAGATTCGAAACATGATCGCTCAGGCGTCTGAGGGTGGCGCGCACCTCGTCTATCCGAAAAGTGATACCAAATGTCCTGGGATCTGAGGTCATGACAGCTTCCCAGCCTTTGCCGCGCGAAACCAGCCCTGCAACGCCTCGCGCAACCCGCCGGTATCGCCGCCCTGCGACGCAAACAGGCGCTCGGGGATGACAATGCCCTGATTGCCCTGCACTGCCACCAGAATGCCCTTGCCTGTCATGAGGTCCGAGATATCGCGCCAATCGGTCAGGCTTTCACTAAGGTCACTACTGAGGCGAATACCACGCGCGCTGAGACGGATCCGCGGCGTTTCCTTGGTCAGTGCAAATAGATAAGCGCGGGCAGAGCGCCAAAAAATCGCCGCCTGCAAGCCGAACACCACAAGGAAGAACATGGCCAACAAGGTGTAAAAGAGCCAAGATCGACTTTCCAAGCGGTGCCCAAGCCACCCCGCCAGAGCATAGGCAAGCATATATGCCACAAGCGCCAGCCCCGCACCACGCACAAAAGAGTAAGCAAAGGCGGCCACCCGCCAGCGGCCCGAATAGATCGCTCTTGAGGTCAGCTTCATCCCCTGCCGAACCTCACCCTGTGTTGGCTGATACGGCGCGCTCCATTCCCGGTCGCTCACGCGGCACCCCCTTTGCGCCGGTGCTTTCGGTCTTCCTCTGGCACCGCGCCTGGGTCCGCATCGCGCAAAAGCCGCTCTTCCCCGCTCAGGCAGACAAACCTACGCCCGCGCATCCGTCCGATCAGGGTCAGCCCCACTTCCCGTGCGATCTCCACCCCCCACGCGGTGAACCCTGAACGTGACGCCAGAACCGGGATGCCCATGAGCGCTGTCTTGATCACCATTTCCGAGGTCAGCCGGCCGGTGGTGTAAAGCGTCTTGTCCGCTGCACTCACCTTCTCCGACAGCATCCAGCCCGCGATCTTGTCCACCGCGTTATGTCGGCCCACATCCTCCATATAGACCAGCGGCTGCGCCCCCTGGCACAGCACGGTGCCATGGATGGCGCCTGCTTCGAGGTACAGCGAGGGCGTCCGGTTGATGCGCGATGCCAAAGCATAGAGGTCTGAGGTTTTCACCTGCACCTGCGGCAGATGTACCTCTTCCAGGCCCTCCATCATGTCGCCAAAGACCGTGCCCACCGCACAGCCGCTTGTGCGCGTCTTTTTCTTCAGCTTTTCCTCATAGGTGGTCTGCCCATCGGTGCGCACCACGACCGTTTCCAGATCCTCGTCATAGTCCACACCGGTGACGGTTTCGCCGTCGCGGAGCATCCCCTGATTGCGCAGGAACCCAAGCGCCAGATATTCTGGATAATCCCCGATGGTCATTGCCGTGACAATCTCCTGCCCATTCAGGAAGATCGTCAGCGGACGCTCTTCGACCACCGATATTTCCGTCTGCTGGCCGTCATGATCAACGCCGGTGACCGCCCGCGTCAGGCGCGCCGCCGTGGGATCAGGGGCAATGAGGTACCCGCTAAGGTCGTCTTCGGTGGCCAATTGCATCTCCTTCGGCAAGGGAGTAACCCGCTGCGACACATCCGCTAACCTATGGCCCCTCCGTGCAAAGACAAACCCCGAAATCCGCCTTCTGGCAAGGCTTTGGCGACGGTGCACCGTTCATCCTCGTGCTGATTCCGTTTTCCACCCTCTTCGGCGTGGTCGCGGCAGAGGCGGGGCTGAGCGTGCTGGAGGCGCTGACCTTTTCCATGGCCGTGCTCGCGGGGGCCGCGCAGTTCACGGCACTACAGCTTCTGACCGAAGGCGCGCCGACGCTGATCGCGATTGCCACGGCGCTGGCGGTCAACCTGCGCATGGCGATGTATTCAGCCGCCCTGACGCCGCTGCTGGGCTCCGCACCTCTCTGGCAACGCGCCATCGCCTCCTATTTCATCGTCGATCAGACCTATGCCTGCTCGGTGGTCAAATTCGAGGATAATCCGGATTGGACCATGACCCACAAGCTCGCCTATTTCTTCGGCGTCGCGGCCCCCGTGGTGCCCTTCTGGTACGGGTGCACTATGCTGGGCGCGTGGGCGGGCACGGCGATCCCCGACAGCCTCGCGCTCGACTTCGCCATCCCCATCACCTTCCTCGCGATCATCATGCCGATGCTGCGCACCTTCGCCCATGTGGCCGCCGCAGGGGTGGCCATCGTCGCCTCGCTGATCTTTGCGGGCCTGCCCTTCTCCATGGGCATCCTCGTCGCCGGGTTCCTGGGCATGATTACCGGAGCATATGTGGAGACGCGCATGATCAGGGCAGGGACATGGCGATGATCGAGACATCGACGCTCTGGCTGGTGATCGTGGCTGTGGGCCTCGGCAGCTACCTGATGCGGTTTTTGTTCATCGGCCTCATCGCCGACCGCGAGCTGCCCGCCTGGCTCCTGCGCCATTTGCGCTATACCGGCGTGGCGGTGCTGCCTGCTTTGGTGGCCCCTCTGGTGCTCTGGCCCCCCGCCACCGATGGCCAGTTCGACCCCGTGCGGATGACCGCCGCCTGCGTGACTGTGGGGGTGGGGTATCTCACGCGCAACGTGCTGCTGTCGATCCTGGCAGGCGGGGTGAGCTTCTATGTAGGGTTGGGGTTGGTGGGGTAGGTCCGGCAACAAATCCTTTTTGACTTGCAAAAAAGTGATTGGTTTAGACCTCAACCTCCACCTCTTCCTGAGCCCCCACCCCAAACACCCGCTTATACCGCTCGATCTCGCTCGCAGGCCCCATCGCCTTGCGCGGATTGTCCGACAGTTTCACCGTGGGCCGTCCGTTTGCCGCCACGGCCTTGCAGACAAGTGAGAACGGCGCCAGCGCGTCATCCGGGGTGAGCCCGCGGAAATCGTTGGTCAGGAGCGTCCCCCAGCCGAAGCTCACATTCACCCGGCCGGAAAACTGCGCGTGCAGTTCGATGATCTTGTCCACGTTCAGCCCGTCCGAGAAGATCACCAGTTTCTCGCGCGGGTCCTCCCCGCGCTCCTTCCACCAGCTTATCGCCGTCTCTGCCCCGGCAGCCGGGTCACCGCTGTCGATCCGGATGCCCGTCCAGTTGGCCAGCCAGTCGGGCGCGTTCTTCAGGAACCCTTCGGTGCCGTATGTATCGGGCAGGATGATCCGCAGGTTCCCCTCATGCTCCTCATGCCAGTCCGACAGAACGTCATAGGGCGCGCGGGCCAGTTCTTCGTCCGTCTCGGCCAGGGCGGCATAGACCATGGGCAGCTCATGCGCGTTGGTTCCAATAGCTTCGAGGTCGCGGTTCTTCGCGATGAGGCAGTTCGACGTTCCGGCAAAAGCCCCTCCCAGCCCCTCACCCATGGCCTGCACGCACCAGTCCTGCCAGAGGAAGGAATGCCGTCGCCGCGTGCCGAAATCAGCGATGCGCAGGCCCTTGATGGGCCTGAGCTGTTCCACCTTCTCCCAGACTTTCGTCATCGCGCGGGCATAGAGCACCTGCAGCTCAAACCGGCGCATGTTGTGCAAGACCGCCCGCGAGCGCAGTTCCATCAGCACCGCCAGCGCCGGGATTTCCCACAGCATGACCTCGGGCCAGTTGCCCTCAAAGGTCAGCTCGTACTGACCGTCATGTTTTTCAAGGTGGTACGGCGGCAGGCGCAGAGCCTCGAACCATTCCATGAATTCCGGCGTGAACATCTGCCGCTTGCCATAGAACGTGTTCCCCCGCAGCCAGGTGCTTTCGCCACGCGACAGCGACAAGGAGCGGATATGGTCCAGCTGTTCGCGCAGCTCGCCCTCATCCACCAGATCGGCAAGGCGGATGCTTTTGGTGCGGTTGATCAGGCTGAACGTCACCTGCGTATCCGGCTTGTTGCGGAAAATCGACTGACACATCAGCAGCTTGTAAAAATCCGTGTCGATCAGAGACCGCACGATCGGGTCGATCTTCCACTTGTGGTTATGCACGCGAGTGGCGATGTCCATGGGGTGGCTCCGGGTCTATTGCGGCGCTCAGGGTATGCGAGAATCCCGGGTGGCGGCAAGGGCGCGCAACGCTTTCACCACGCCGCGGGATCAAGTTCAAAGATCAATGCAAGCTGCTCATACACCTCGGGCTCTCCTTCCCTGAGCTGTCGTGGTTGCTCAAAGAACATCTCGACCGCCACCGCGAAAAACTCCTCGTAGCCCTCTGCGCCATAGGGGTCGAGCACGGGGCGGCGCCCACGTTCAACTGCGTCCACATGCCGCTCGAATGCCGACACGATCGCCTGTTCATACGCATCGCCGCTCTGGCCCTTGCTCATCAGCGGTGCACCGTCGGTGTGGCCCGACAGGTCGTCGATCTGATGGGCAAATTCATGAAACACCACGTTGTGTCCGTCATCAGGATTTGCCGCGCCCTGATCCGCATGCGCCCAGGACAGGATCACCGGCCCCCGCGTCCAGCTCTCGCCGCTGCGGATGATCTCGGCCTCCTGTACGACATAGCCTTGTCGCCGCTGCTGAAGTGATTTGAAGGCACCGGGATAGATGAGAATGGTGGTCAGATGATCGTACCAACGCCCGGAATTGGCCACCAGAAGACAGGCTTGCGCGGCGATCGAAAGACGCATCTCGTCACTGACCTGAAGGCCACCACACCCCCGAAACGTTACCTGATCAAGAAAGAGCCTGATCTTGCCCTCAAGCGCAGGGCGCAGCTCTGCGGGCAGCCTGAGCGTCAGGGGCACATGCGCGGCAACCACATCGCGTTCGGCCTCCGTCAGCGGAGAGGCGAGCAAAACCGCGCGCTTTCGCCGCTTGCGCCAGGCGCCATACACAACCCATCCCACCAGCAGAGCGGCCGACCCAAGAACAAGGTACAGCATTCAAACCCGCCCAGCGGTGATCCGAGCCGAGCCACACATCACGCTAACACGACACCCGCCGCACGCATTCCGGACTGCGCGGCAGCAAGCGAGCCATCCATGTCAATCGCACGGCAAAGATCCTGCCGGACGGTCACCGCATATCCGAGTTTTGCCGCATCCACTGCCGAAAAGTTCACGCAAAAATCCGTGGCCAGCCCGACCATGGTCAGTTGCTCGATCCCGCGTGTTTGCAGATACCCATGCAGACCGGTTGGCGTTGTGTGGTCATTCTCAAAGAATGCCGAATAGCTGTCGACGACCGGATTATAGCCCTTGCGCACAATCATATCGGCACGATCAGTGTTCAGACCGGCATGAAATGCGGCACCGGACGAGCCTTGCACGCAATGATCGGGCCACAGCACCTGTGAGCCGTAAGGCATTTCGATCATCTCAAAAGGCGATTTGCCGTCATGCGAGGACGCGAATGAAGAATGCCCCGCCGGATGCCAGTCCTGCGTCAGAATGACGGCTTCGACATCATCCATCAGCGCATTGATGCCCGGGACGATCTCATCCCCCTCCGCCACGGCCAGCGCACCGCCGGGGCAGAAATCATTTTGCACGTCGATGACAATCAGGGCATGGGTCATGTGGCTCCTCCTTTTAAGGTTAAGGGGTAGGGACTACGGCACTGCACGTCAATTTCTATTAGATTGCGGCGCGGCCTATGCCGTTGCATCCGGCCTGAGTTTCCATATTCGAAACAGCCCGGCGGCAGATCATGAGACTATGCACCGTGCGCGGTCATAGCAGTGTCTTGGCCACAGATACGCCTGATTGTTGCCATGTTTCAGCCTCAATCCAGAAGCCAAGCTGACGCAAGGTCACCAGTTGCATTCTTTCATTCCTCAACTGCCAAAGGATCCATTCATGACACCCGAAAATTCTACACGCTGGAGTGCCAGCGACAGCTTTGAATTCAATTGGCTGGCAGCCAAGGGCGGCAACGGTGGCAAGCCCAGCGGCACACCGGGCGGCGGCAATGGCGGCAGCGACCCGGCTCCGCAAGTCGGCAGCTACACCAGCGGCACACCGGATGGCGAGACGGATCATTTCAACATCCAGCTCAATTTCCTTGGCGACGGCTGGACCGTCGAGGCGATGAATGCCTTTGCGGCCACCGCCGACTTCCTGTCCAGGCTGATCACCGTGGGCCTGCCGGACGATGACGGCATCGACGATCTGGTGATTGACGTGACCATGACCAGTATCGACAGCATCGGCGGCACGATTGGTCAGGGGCGGCCCACGGCCGTACGTACCAGCGATGGGAGCAGCCCGGATGGCCTGCCCGTGTCAGGCGAGATCTTTATCGATGTCAATGATGTTGGCAGCCTTCTGGCGCAGAACACGCTGGACGACCTGGCGCTTCATGAAATTCTGCACGTCATGGGCTTTGGCACGCTCTGGGAGGTGCCCGGTGTTCGCGACTGGCTGTCCGATCCGGTATTTGTTCCCAATCTTGAAACCCGCAATCCCAATGATGGCGAGACGCTGAAAACCTATACAGGCGGCGCGCTCAGCCCCGAAGGCACCGCCCCCCTGGTGGAAACCGAAGGGTCGCTTGGCCATTGGCAGGAAGCAGCCTATGGCGATGAGTTGATGACAACCGTCTTCAACCCGCTTGGCAATTACCTGTCGCAGATGACGCTCGATGCCATGGCGGACCTTGGGTATGCGATTGACGATCAGGTCGGCGCGGAACTTGCGCTGTCGATTGATCTGATTGCGAATTACACTGCCGAAGATTTCGCCTTTGCCTGACAAAAGCAGGTCGCGGCGCGGCGCTAAGGACGTGCCGCGACCTCTTGCCGGGACCGCGCCAAAGCCTTAGAGGCTTGGGCCATGTTTACCATCGCTGCCCTTTATCACTTCACGCGCTTTGAGGACCCGGCTGCAATTCAGGGCCCCCTTCTGGCGATCTGTGAAGAGAATCATATCTCCGGCTCGCTCCTGCTGGCGCACGAAGGCATCAACGGCACCATTGCTGGGCCGCGCTCTGGTATCGACGCGGTGCTAAGTCATATTCGCGCCCTGCCCGGCTGCGCCAATCTGGAACACAAGGAAAGCACCTCTGCGGAACAACCCTTCCGCCGCCTCAAAGTGCGGCTGAAGCGCGAGATTGTCACTATGGGCCAGCCCGATGTGGATCCGCGCGCACGTGTCGGGCATTATGTGGAGCCGGCTGAGTGGAACGAACTTATCCGCAGCCCGGATGTGGCAGTGATCGACACCCGTAATGATTACGAAGTAGCGATAGGCACATTCGAGGGGGCGATTGACCCCAAGACCGATAGTTTCCGCGACTTTCCAGCGTGGTGGGAGGCCAATAAGGAGCGCTTTCACAACAAACGCATCGCGATGTTCTGCACTGGTGGGATCCGGTGCGAGAAATCCACCAACTACCTGCTGGGTCAGGGCATGGAGGACGTTTATCACCTCAAGGGCGGGATACTTAAATATCTCGAAGAGGTGCCGGAGGAGGAAAGCACCTGGCAGGGCGACTGCTTTGTGTTTGATGGGCGTGTCTCTGTCTCGCACGGGCTCAAGGAAGGCCCGCACAAGCTTTGCTATGCGTGCCGTCGGCCGATCCTTCCTGCCGATATGGACCGGCCCGAATATGAGCATGGCGTCTCCTGTCATCAATGCATCAGCGAGACCTCCGAAGACGACAAGGCCCGTTTCCGCGAGAGACAAAAACAAATCGCCCTTTCCGAAGCGCGCGGCGAAAACCATATGAACTTCCTCTGAGCCGCCAGTCAGGCTATCTCCTTCAGCAAACCACGCGAGGCCAGCCATGCGCACCGCCCCTTCCCCCTCCGACATCGCCCGCGATGTACTGACCGTCGAAGCCGAGGCGCTTGTCCAGCTGCGCGAAGGCTTGCCCGCCACCTTCGATGACTGCGTTAATCTGTTGCTGGGTGTAAAGGGCCGCGTCATCCTCTCGGGCATGGGCAAGTCCGGCCATATCGCCGCCAAGATCGCCGCCACCATGGCCAGCACCGGAACACCTGCGCAATATGTGCACCCGGGTGAGGCGAGCCACGGCGATCTTGGCATGATCACCTCGCAGGATGCGCTGATCCTGATCTCCAACTCCGGCGAAACCAAAGAGCTTGCGGATATCATCGCCCATGCCAAGCGCTTCGCCATCCCGCTCATTGGCATCACCAAGAAACCGGACGGCACGCTGGGCCGTCAGGCGGATCATGTCCTGCCGCTGCCAGATGCGCCCGAGGCCTGCGGGATCGGCATGGCGCCCACCACCTCCACCACATGCACGGCCGCTTTGGGCGATGCGCTGGCTGTTGCGCTCATGCGTCTGCGCGGATTTGAAAAGGAAAACTTCCTGGCTTTTCATCCCGGGGGCACGCTCGGCGCGCAGCTTCTGACCGTTTCGGCCGTGATGCACACCGGTAACGAACTGCCGGTTGTCCATGCCCAGACCCCGATGAGCGACACGTTGCTGGAAATGACAGCCAAGGGCTTTGGCGTGGCCGCGCTGATCGAGAACGGCAAACTCATCGGTGTGATCACCGATGGCGACCTGCGTCGCAACATGGCGGATCTGATGAGCCACAACGCGGGCGAGGTGGCCACCTCGAACCCCCGCACGATCCTGCCTGATGCTCTGCTCTCCGAGGCGCTTGGCGTAATGAACACCAACAAGATCAGCGCGCTCTTCGCCGTGGATGCGGACGGCACGCTGCAAGGCCTCGTGCATATCCATGACATCCTGAGGGCGGGCGTAGCCTGAAAGCAGAGAAGAAAGAGGCGCGCGCTTCTTCTTGGCGAAAAACTCCTGCCGGGGGCGCTATACTCTCACCGCATCCAATGCCGCGCGCAACGCATTCCATTGGGTGTCGAGCGGGTAGTGGTGGTTGCCGATAAAGAGCCCGTTGCGGTCGATATCATCCGCATGGCGCAGCTCCCCATGAATGCGGTGGGGCATATGGCGTGTCACCACCTCATTCTTGGCGAAGTTTCCGGCCACGATGGGGCGGCACTCCACACCATGCTGGGTCAGCGACGCGATCAGCGCGGCACGCTCAAACCCGGCCTCGGGCTGCACCACCATCGCAAATCCGAACCAGCTGCTCTCGCCGATCTCCCGCTGAATGCGTAACTCCGGATAGGACTGCATCAGCGCCCGGAACCGCTCCGCATTCGCACGCCTTTCGCGCACGATCATCGGCAGCTTGGCGATCTGTTCCTGACCGATGGCCCCGCTCATCTCAAGCGGACGCAGGTTGTAGCCCGGCAGCACGAATTTAAAACTCTCCTCGAACGGATCGTCGCTCTTGGTGCCTGTTACGTGGTTCACCTTGGGCAAATGCCGGGTCCAGCCATGCGACCGCACGCTCAGCATGATGTGGTAAAGCTCTTCATCGTCGGTGACGACAAGACCGCCTTCCATCGTGGCAATATGATGAGAGAAGAACGAGCTATAGGTGCCCGCGATCCCGTACGTGCCGGCCTGACGGCCCTTGTAGGTGGCGCCAAGCGACTCGCAATTGTCCTCAAACACAAGAATATCGCGGTCACCGACGATTGCCTTGATCCGGTCGAAGTCATTGGGATTGCCAAGCAGGTTCACCACCATGATCGCGCGTGTCTCGGGTCCGATCGCCGCCTCCAGCGCATCCAGGTCATAGTTCAGCGTCTCAGGATCGATATCGACGAATTTCTGCACCAGGCCGTACTGGTGCAACGGATAATACGTCGTCGACCAACTGACCGCCGGGACGATGACTTCGGCCCCCTCGGGCAGATTATGCGTCGAGTGATAGCGCAGCGCCGCGATCATCAGCAGGTTTGCCGACGAACCGGAATTGACCATCACCGCATAGGCAGATCCCATCGCAGCGGCAAACTGTTCTTCGAAGGTGCGCACCTCGGCCCCCATCGAGAACATGCCGGATTTGATCACCCGGTCGATGGCGGCATATTCGCGCTCGTCCCAGCTTGTCGTCGCCAGAGGAAAGGTGATCTCGCTCATGCGTGATGCTCCTTGAAATGCTCGTATGTCAGCGCCAGCCCGTCCGCTAATGACGTCCGGGCACACCAGCCAAACGACTTGGCACGGTCGACCGAAACCAGCTTCTGTTTCATGCCCGTTGGCTTGGTGAGGTCATGAGTAAACGTGCCCTCCCAGCCGATCACGCGGGCGGCTTCGGCGTAATAGTCGTTGATTGAACGGTCTTCCCCAAGCCCGACATTCATGAAACCCGGAAGCTCATCGAACCGGGCCGCCGCTGTCCAGATCGCGTCAGCCAGGTCGCCGGCGAACATGAATTCCCGCCGCGCGGTCCCGTCACCCCAGATCTCGACACTTGCCGCACCACTCAGCTTCGCCTCATGCACCTTCCGGATGATCGCAGGCACCAGATGCGACCGCGCCGGGTCGAACTTGTCATGCAGCCCGTAGAGGTTACAGGGCATCAGGGTCTTGTAGCTGAGCGCCTCATTTTCATCCGAGACAAAGGCGCAGAGCCGCGCCACCGCGAGCTTGGCCAGTCCATACCCTTCGTTCGTCGGCTCCAGCTCGCCCTTGCCAAGGCTCTCCTCGGCCAGTGGGTTGGGCGCATCATGCGGATACATGCAACTGCTGCCAAGGTTGAGCAGGCGCGGCACACCCGCCGCTTTCGCGGCCAGCACGATGTTCAGCCCCATATCCATATTGTCGGTCAGAAACCCGGCCTTGTTGGCCATATTGGCCTGAATGCCGCCAACCCGCCCGGCGGCATGGATCACCAGATCGGGCTTAGCCTCGGCCACGGAGGCGATGACCGCAGCGCGATCGGTCAGGTCAAGCTCGACTGACGATGGTGCGATGATCTCATGCCCCGCAGCCGCAGGATCATCCTGCACCGCGCGGCCGACCATACCACGCCCGCCAGTCAGAAAAACCTTCATGAATGCGCCTGAGCCCGCAACTGGGCTTCGGCTTCGGCGAGGTCGGATGTTACCATCTCATCCACCAACGCCTCGAAACTCGTCTCAGGCTCCCAGCCCAACTGCTGCCGCGCCTTTGAGGCATCCCCCAGCAAGGTCTCTACCTCGGCCGGACGGAAATATTGCGGATCAACCCGCACCACGACGCGACCATCCTGATCCCGCGCCACTTCCTCGACGCCTGCCCCTTCAAACGTAAGGTGCATGTCGAGCTTCTCTGCAGCGCGCGACACAAACTCCCGCACCGAATATTGTTGCCCCGTGGCAATCACATAATCCTCGGGCGTCTCCTGCTGGAGCATGAGCCACATCATCTGCACATAGTCACGTGCATGGCCCCAGTCGCGCCGCGCATCCATATTGCCCAGAAGCAACTCGTCCTGCATGCCAAGCTTGATCCGTGCCAGCGCCCGCGTGATCTTGCGGGTCACAAAGGTTTCTCCGCGGATGGGGCTCTCATGGTTGAAGAGAATGCCGTTACAGGCGTACATGCCATAGGCCTCGCGATAATTCACCGTGATCCAGTAGGCATAAAGCTTGGCCACCGCATAGGGCGAACGCGGATAGAAGGGCGTTGTCTCTTTCTGCGGAGTTTCCTGCACCAGCCCGTAAAGCTCCGAGGTGGACGCCTGATAGAAGCGCGTCGTCTCTCCCATGCCCAGGAACCGGATCGCCTCCAGAAGGCGAAGCGCTCCCATCGCATCGGAATTGGCGGTATATTCCGGCTCTTCAAAACTGACCGCGACGTGGCTCTGCGCCGCAAGGTTATACACCTCGTCAGGCCGTACCTTCTGCAGGATATGCGTAAGCGACGAGCTGTCTGTCATGTCCCCATGATGCAGCTGGAACTGCCCTGTGCGCCCCGGCTCGCCTTCGAACAGATGGTCGATCCGCGCGGTGTTGAACAGCGAGGTGCGCCGCTTGATGCCATGCACCTCGTAGCCCTTGCCCAGAAGAAACTCCGACAGATACGCCCCGTCCTGTCCGGTTACGCCGGTAATCAGTGCTTTTTTCAAGATCCGCGCCCTCTAGCTGATGTTATTCCCGATTAGCGCCATTGGCCCGCTTTGAACAGACCCCCGGCAGCGCCAGAAGCCTTCCCCTCTTCTTCTTGGCCAAAATACTCCCGCCGGAGGCAGACCCGCACAGCGACCTTTCCCGGCGGGTCAAATACAGCGCCCACCATCCACTTCCATACAGACACCCGTAATCATGCTGGCCTCGTCCGAGCACAGGAAAGCGGCTGCATTTCCCATATCTTCAGGCGTCGAAAACCGGCCCAAGGGGATGGTGCTAAGAAACTTGGCGCGCATCTCGGGGGTATCTTCACCCATGAAGCTGGCCAGAAGCGGGGTCTCGCCCGCCACCGGGTTCAGGGCATTCACCCGGATGCCGAGCGGTGCAAGCTCAACAGCCATGGCCTTGGTCGCGGTGATCATCCACCCCTTGCTGGCATTGTACCAGTTCAGCCTCGGCCGCGGACTCACTCCGGCGGTCGATGCCACATTCAGGATCGTCCCTGTCCCGCGCGCCTTCATCCCGGGCACAAAGGCACGCGCGGTCAGGTAGACCGATTTGCAGTTCACGGCCAGAACTCTGTCAAAATCCGTTTCGTTCACTTCTTCAAGCGGCTGTGGCAGATGGGTGATCCCTGCATTGTTCACAATGATATCCGGTGTCCCGAACGCCGCCACTGCTGTGTCATGCATGTCTTGTACGCTGGCTGCCTCGGACACATCGACCGCACAGGCCTCTGCACCAAGTTCAGCCGCCATAGCCGTCGCTCCGGTGGCATTGAGGTCCGCGATCATTACGCGGGCCCCTTCGGCGACGAATTTCCGGGCGATTCCCGCTCCGAAGCCGCTTGCCGCTCCGGTAATTACCGCCGTCTTCCCTTTCAGCCGCATAACCGCGCCTCCCTTGCCTCTCTTCATCCTCTGGCCTATCGCTTTTGCCTCTCAAGCGCCAGTCATGCGCACCTGCGCCTTTTCGGGTCGGGCACGCCGTTCGCTTGAGGCCACAGGCCAGTCCTAACAGGGCCTTGGAACATCCCAGTCCACGTCTTGAACCCCGATGAACCGGGCGAGACGAGTCAGCTCGGCCTCGAACCTGTCGAGCCTGATCGGTTTCCATTTCACGCCGGGTTCGGGCCAGAAGCCGGTGACACGCATCCATCCTTCCGCCCGGTCCGCCTTGATCTCGCATCGGCCGACAAACCGGTCTCCCTCCAGAAGCGGATACACGTAGTATCCCCAGCGCCGCTTTTCCGCGGGGACGAACATCTCGTTGCGATACTCGAAGCCAAACAGGCGCTGCAATCGCATACGGTCCCGTATGGCGGGATCAAACGGATTTAAGATACGCAGGCGTATGGTTGGCGAGGGTGCCTCATTGAGCCGCGTTTCGATATCCGGCGCGCCCCAGGCCTCTTGCCAGCGCCCGTTGGCGCCTTGCACGTCGACCGGAACCAACTGCCTGCGGTGCAACCAGCCCCGAGCCTCTACCGCGCTCATCGCCTCCCAATAGCGCTGCACCTCGCCGCAAGTACCCATTGAAATTCGGTCAAGCGCTTGATCACAAAGCATATCTATCTGTTCAACATCCTCTGGCCCCTCCCGAAGGTGGGCGGGAAAAACCCGTTCTCCGAGGTTGTAAAACTTTACGAAGGCTTCGCGGTAGCAGGTGGCCAACTCCCCCGCATACCACATCTGATCCAGTGCCTTCTTATGCGGTGGACGGGCCCACATTTCGCGGCTTTCCGCTTTGGTCTCAAACGCATGGGTCGACAGCGCGCCTTCCAGTTCAATACGCTTGCGTATGTTGCCAATCTCGCCGCTATCCAACCCCGATTGATACCACGCCCCCCGCGCCGCTTTTTCCCCGAGCCTGCGAAACTGGCGTTGCCAGATGGGCAATGTTTCCATCGGGATGAGCGACGCATCATGTGTGAAATGTTCGAACAGCTCCCGCTTTTTCAACAGCGGCCAGAGCATGCCTTCGCGATAATTCTGATTGCGGGTCCACAGGATGTGATTATGCGCCCGGGTGACATTGCGGATCGTGTCGATCTGAACAAATCCAAGCTGCCGGATGATCGCCATGACATCGAGCTTGCCAACGGGCGTCGCGGACAGGCCATTGGTCCAGAGCCAGAGCCGTCGCGCGTCGCGATTGGCGATCTTCAGCCGTGCCACTACTCGTTCATATACAGCAGCACATGATCCAGATCCCGCCCCTTCATGCTGAGGGCCGTATCATAGTACAGCAGCCCTGTCTGACAGGCGTTGGTCGTCGATGCGCGGTTCATATTTTCCATGGCGGCCGCCACACCTTTCAAGTTCGGATCGCTCTCAATACGGCTACGTACGGCCGCGTTCAGTTTCTCCTGAATGCGGGCACTGTCCGCCGGGCTGAGTGTCTTGGGCGCCTTGCTTACGCCAGTACGGATGGCCGTCCGCTGCAGCTGATAATATCGCTTTAACGTATCGGCGCTCAACCGGGCTTCGGCACGGCTAATGGTGCGCTCCAGCCGTCTTTCTGACATACGCCCCTTAATGATCAGGCCGCATTCATTGACGGACATGGCATTCAAGATTGCCGATTGCACCTTGAAGTAGAAAATCTTGTCGCTGCGAGACAGATTTGTGTAGCCGGAATCGAAAAGTGGTGCGATCAACCCCTCAGGGGCCCAGCCATTAGGAAGGTTACCATTGTACAGTCCGATCAGCCGGTCGGCGACATAGCCGGCGATCACCTTGTCGTTCCACAACCGCTGCTCGTGATCCACCACAAGATCCAACTGCGGGCTTTTGTACCCCAGTTGCGCCATCGCCTCGCGCGTTCCTTTCAGCTCGGGAATCTGACCGATGAATTCAATCAGTTCCGTCCGCGTCGGCGGCGACTGTTGCGCCAGGCTCGCACCGCTCAAGGTGGCCATGATCAGGGTCAGACAGGTGAACAGAGCTTTCAGATACAAAGGAGGTCTCCTGTCCCGCAATTTCCTGGTCGCTGCATCCCGAACACAATGGTTTACTCCACTTCTGGCCGCAACCTAAAAACCCGTGATCGCCCTATGCGGCAAGCTGGGCACAGCATCGATCAGCGCGCGGGTATACTCATGGCGAGGGTTGGCAAAGACATCTTCTGTCGTGCCCTGTTCCACGATCTTACCGGCCTGCATTACCATCACCCGGTCCGTCACGTTGCGCACAACGCTCAGATCATGGCTGATGAAAAGATAGGTCAGGCCAAACCGGTCGCTCAACCCGGCCAGCAGGTCGAGGATCTGAGCGCGGACTTGCACATCCAGCGCCGAGACCGCCTCATCAAGAATGATCAGCCTGGGCCGGATGAGAAGTGCCCGCGCAATGGCGATGCGTTGCCGCTGTCCCCCTGAAAACTCATGTATGTACTTTTCGGCATCCGCCGCGGTCAGCCCCACGCTCTCCAACGCCTCTGCAACAGCCGCCTGTCTCTCGGCTCCTTTGGGAGGGTCCGCTGCCAGATGAAACGGCTCTGCAACCAGGCGCCCGACCTTGTGGCGCGGGTTGAAGCTGCCATAGGGGTCCTGAAACACGACCTGCATCTGTGCCCGTGTGGCCCGGCTTACCTTCTGGCCCGCGATGACGCGCTCGCCAAGCATCTCGATTGAGCCGCCCTGCAGCGCATCAAGGCCCAGAATGGCGCGCGTCAGCGTCGACTTTCCACACCCGCTTTCTCCGACAAGACCCAGGTTTTCCCCTTCGCGAATGTCAAAGCTGACCCCGTCAACGGCCCGGAACGTCCCCGGTTTGCCCGTCCAGCCCTTGCGCGGCGTCGTGTATTCACGCACCACATCGCGGACCCGCAGGAGCGGTGCCTCGCCCGGGTTTCCTTCGCGGTCGGGCCTATGGTCCGACGCCTCCAGAAGCGCCTGCGAATATGGGTGCGTGAGCCCGCCAAACCGTCCGGTTTCCAGCACCTGACCATGCCGCATGATCACAATCTCATCGGCCATGTCCGCCACCACACCCAGGTCATGACTGATCAGCAGGCATCCCATCTCATCCTCAGCCACCAGCCGCCTGATCAGACGCAGCACCTCGGCCTGCGTGGTCACGTCAAGTGCGGTGGTCGGCTCGTCAGCGATCAGAAGCCGGGGCTTCAAAGCAATCGCCATCGCGATGCCCACGCGCTGACGTTGCCCGCCCGACAGCTCATGCGGAAACCGCCCCAGCGGGAATCGGTTCTGAGGCAGCTCTACCCGCTCCAGCGCTTCTGCGGCGCGGGCCATCGCTTCAGTGCGGCTGACCTTCTGGTGGATCAGGATCGTCTCGGCCACCTGGCGGCCGATCGGATGCAACGGGTTCAGCGCCGTCATCGGTTCCTGAAACACCATTCCGATTTCCGCGCCGCGCAGCGCACACATCTGCCGCTCGCTCAGCTCAAGAATCTCACGCCCGCCAAGTCTGATCCGCCCCGAGGCCCGCGCGCCTTCAGGCAATAGCTGCATCACGCTGAGCGCCGTCATCGACTTGCCGGAGCCGCTTTCGCCAATCACGCCGGTGATCTGACCCGGCTGCACCGAAAGGCTTACATCGCGCAGGACGGGCAGACCGTGAATGCTCATGCTGAGCCCGGAGATTTCCAGCAAGCTCATCGCGCCTGCCGCCTCAGCTTCGGGTCGAGCCGGTCACGCAGGCCGTCACCCATAAGGTTGAGCCCCAACACAGTCAGCAAGATCGCCAAACCCGGAAACAAGGCCAGATGTGGTGCGAAGGAGATCATCGTCTGACTATCCGCCAGCATCCGGCCCCAGCTCGGGATTGGCGGCTGCGCCCCAAGTCCGACATAGCTCAGGCCGGCTTCGGCCAGGATACCAAGGGAAAACTGGATCGTACCCTGAACGATAAGCAGGTTCGTTACATTGGGCAGAATGTGCTCGAATGAAATACGCGCAGCACCCTTTCCCGAAACCCGCGCAGCCAGGACAAAGTCTCTCGTCCACAGACTCAGAGCAGCCCCCCGCACCAGCCGGGCAAAGACAGGAATGTTGAAGATGCCGATGGCAATGATCGCATTGAGAGCGCTCGCACCGAACACGGCGGTGATCATGATCGCGATCAGCAGGCTCGGAAAGGCAAAGATCAGGTCGTTACCGCGCATTATAATCTCGTCGAGCCAGCCGCCGCGGTTGGCCGCCGCTGCAAGCCCGAGCGGCACCCCCAGCCCCATCCCTATCCCCACCGCGACAAGCGCCACCGCGATAGACGTGCGCGCACCAACCATGATCATGCTGAGAATATCACGGCCGAAATGATCCGTACCAAGCGGGTGCGCGAGTGACGGAGGCTTGAACTTTCCGGCAATGTCCATCGTCTCGATGTCGTAGGGGACCCAAAGAAACGACAGCAATGCCGCCCCGGTAAAGAGTGCTGTCAAGACAACGCCGAAGATGAGGTTTGCTCTCATCGGCGCCCCCTCAGCCTGGGATCGACCCAGGCATAGGCTATATCGACGGTGAAGTTCACTACGATCACCGCGAAGACAAGCAACATCACGACCGATTCCACCACGATGAGATCGCGCGCACTGATCGCCTTGAAGACAAGCTGCCCCAGACCCGGCAGGAAAAAGACATTCTCGATAATGATCGCGCCCGCCATCAGGAAGGAAAACTGCAATCCGATGATGGTCAGCACCGGGATCATCGCATTGCGCAGCGCGTGCCGCCGCAGCGCCTGCCCCCGGCTCAGCCCCTTGGCCCGGGCGGTGCGGATGTAATCCTCGCCCAACGTATCCAGAAGTGCCGAGCGCATGACCCGTGTCAGAATGCTCGCTTGCGGCAGCGCCAATGCGATGGCGGGCAGGGTGAGGCTCTTCAGCCCGGGCAAGAGCCCCTCTTCCCAACCGGCAAAACCACCCGCTCCGAACCAGCGCAGGGTGATGGCAAAGACAAGTACCATCAGCATGGCAAACCAGAAATTCGGAACCGCCACGCCCAGCTGTGTAACTCCCATCACGATCACATCTGCGGGCCGCCCCCGCCGGGAGGCGGCCCAGATTCCGGCCGGGAACGCAATCAGTACCGTGAGGCTAAGCGCATAGATCGCCAGAGGCAGGCTGATCCAGAGCCGATCGGCAATCATCTCCGCCACCGGGGTCCGATAGGTATAGGAGATGCCAAAATCCCCCTGCATCATCCCACCGAGCCAGCCCAGATAACGCGCGACAGGGCCCTGGTTCAGTCCAAGCTCTTCGCGCAGCGCGTTGAGCGTATCTTCCTGCGCGTTCATCCCCAGCATGAATCCTGCGGGATCCCCTGGCACGATCTCGAGCGTAAAAAAGATCACCGCCGACGCCACCAGCAATGACAGTCCCAGCGATACCAGTCGCCGCGCCACGTATCGCAGCATCAGCGCCCCCGCTCTTTTGCCGTTTGTAACATACTGTCGACAATGGCCCCGGCCCAACCCGTGGCCGGAACGCCGGGATCAGCGCGCCAGAAAATGCATATTTTCTGCCCCGTTTTCTGTGCAGAAAACGGCACCGGTCACTCCTCCCAATACACCCCGGTCAGATCGGTCGCCTGGGTTGGTGCATCCTTCCACAACCCTCGAATCTTTGCATTCGCCACGGTGGGCGTCGCCAACTGGAACAAATAGCCATTCACATAGTCCTGAGCGATCATGGTCTGCATTTGCGCCAGCAAATCCGAGCGTTTCATCGGGTCCGTCTCGGCGGTCAGCGCCGCGTTGAGCGCCTGGAAATCCGCACTGTCATACTGGAAATAGTAATCGGGCCGCGCATAAATCCCGATATCAAACGGCTCAGTATGGCTCACGATGGTCAAGCCATAATCCTTCCCCTTGAACACCTGCTCCAACCATTGCGCCCATTCAAGATTGCTGATCTCGGTGTCGATCCCCACCGCGCGCAACTGCGCCGCGACGATCTCCCCGCCGCGCCGCGCATAAGATGGCGGAGGCAGCTTCAGCGTGGTGCTAAACCCATCCGGCAGCCCTGCCTCGGCCAGCAACGCTTTCGCTTTCTCAGGGTCATAGGCGGAGGCCCCGGTCAGATCGACATAATCGGGATTGTGCGGTGCGAAATGCGTCCCGATGGGCGTGCCCAATCCGAACATCGCGCCATCAATGATCGCCTGACGGTCGATCGCATGGGCAATCGCCTGACGCACGCGCACGTCATCGAGCGGCGGCATCTTGTTGTTGGTGCTCAGGATCGTCTCGCCTTCGGTCGAGCCCACCAGCACCTGAAACCGCGGATCGGCTTCGAATTGCGGCAGGTTTTCGGGCGCGGGGTAGCCACCAAACACGTCGACATCCTCTGCCATCATCGCGGCGAAGGCCGCGGTCGGATCCGATATGAACTTGAACGTCACCTTGTCGAGCTTTGCCGCCGTGCCCCAATAGGCCTCATTACGCACCAGGGTGATCCGGTCCCCCTGCACCCAGTCGTCAAACTTGAAAGCTCCGGTGCCCACCGGCATCTGCTTGATCTCACCAATGCTTTCCGGTGCCACGATCACCGCGTCACCCCAGGCCAGGTTGAAAAGCAGGTTCCCGTTTGGCGCGCTCAGCGTGACTTTGACGGTGAGCTCGTCCACCACTTCGACATTCGCAATCCCCTCATAGAGGGCCTTTTGCGCGTTCTGGCTGGTCTCGTCCCGCGCCCGGTCTAGGGTGAATTTCACATCGCTCGCATCAAGCTCTGTCCCGTCATGAAAGGTCACGCCCTCATGCAGCTTGAAGGTATAGGTCAGCCCGTCGTCCGAAATCTCCCAGCTTTCCGCGAGGCCCGGGTTGACCGCGCCATCGGGGCCGAAGCGCGTCAGCCCCTCGAACACATTGGAGTAAAGCACCTGGTCAATCGCGCCCGCCGCGGCACTGGTCGGGTCCAGATGCGGCGGCTCAAGCTGCTGGCCCACCACGATCTCGCTTTGTGCTTGTGCCGTGACGGCCATCAGCCCAAACACCCCGGCAAGGGTTGCGCTTCTCAGCAGTATCATGGCTCTTCTCCCGTATGTTTCTGAGTGGTATCCCCACCTTCCACCCAAATCACGTTTCAATCAAGAAAATGCCGCGATAACAGAATGGTGGATTTTGCCGGTCCGACTTGATAGGCTTTCGCTGCAATGCAGCATAGCCGGAGCCCCAGATGAGCGCCACCGCACAGAAGACCGCCCCAATGCCCGACGATATTCGCGCGATGAAAGGCGGCACGCCCATCGTGAGCCTGACCGCCTACACCACACCCATGGCGCAGATGATGGATGGGGTCTGCGATTTCGTGCTGGTGGGTGACAGCGTCGGCATGGTGCTGCATGGTCTGCCTTCCACTCTTGGCGTCACAATGGAGATGATGACCCTGCATGGCGCAGCCGTCGCGCGGGGCCTGACAAAATCGCTTCTGGTGGTCGATATGCCTTTCGGCTCTTACGAAGAAAGCCCCGAGCAAGCCTTTCGCAACGCGGCGGCTCTGATGCGCGACACCTCGGCCGGGGCGGTGAAGCTCGAAGGCGGCACCCATATGGCCGAGACCATCGCTTTTCTCGTTGCGCGCGGTGTGCCGGTCATGGCGCATATTGGCCTCACGCCCCAGTCGATCAACACACTGGGCGGCTACAAGGTCCAGGGCCGCGACGATCAGGCTGAGCAACTGCGTGCCGATGCCCGTGCCGTATCAGACGCCGGAGCCTTCTCGGTTGTGTTGGAAAAGGTTCCAGCCACGCTTGCGGATACCATCACGGGCGAGATCACGATTCCAACGATCGGCATCGGCGCCTCACCCAATTGCGACGGCCAGATCCTTGTGGTCGATGACATGCTGGGCCTTTTTACCGCGTTCAAGCCGAAATTCGTCAAACGCTTCGGCACCCTCGGCGATGATGGCCGCGCCGCCATCCGGGCCTATGCCGACGAGGTGCGCGCCCGCAGCTTTCCCGCAGCTGAACATACGTTTTCCGACAAGGCTCCAACCAAATGATCCCTCCGATCCTTCGCACTCTGCCAGAGTTGCGCGCCACCACCCGCCCCTGGCAGCTTTCCGGCGCGCGCATTGGTGTGGTGCCCACCATGGGGGCCTTGCATGATGGCCACCTGTCCCTCGTCGCGGCGGCCAAGACCGTCTGCGATCATGTGATCGTCACGATTTTCGTGAATCCAAAGCAGTTCAACTCCGAAGAAGACCTCAAGAATTATCCCCGCACCGAAGACGAGGATGCCCGCAAGCTCGAACGTTTCGGAATTGATGCCATCTATTGCCCCGATGGCCCGCAGATCTATCCCGACGGCTTCGCCACAACGGTGTCCGTTGCGGGCCTGACCGACGTGATGGACGGCGTGATGCGCCCCGGCCATTTCGATGGCGTGGCCACGGTTGTTACCAAGCTCTTTACCCAGACCTCAGCGACCGATGCATTCTTTGGCGAAAAGGATTACCAGCAGCTTCAGGTCGTGACCCGCCTTGCGCGCGATCTCGATATCCCGCTCACCGTACATGGGTGCCCGACCATCCGCGAAATCGACGGGCTTGCCATGTCCTCACGCAACCTGCTGCTCTCCGATCGCGCGCGCACCCGCGCGCCGGCCCTTTATGAGGAGATGGAAGCCGTCGCCGAGGGCCTCCGCGACGGCCAGCCTTTTGCTGAGCTGCATGCCACGGCCCTCTCCCGTCTGGATGCTGCAGGATTTACCAAGGTCGAGTATCTCGATCTGCGTGCCGCCGATGACCTGAGTACGCTCAAGTCGCCCACACGCCCGGCGCGTCTGTTTGCCGCCGCGTGGCTGGCGGGGGTGCGCCTGATCGACAATATCGCCGTTTAGACATCGATGTCCGCCCGCAGGACGCCTCCTCACCTGTTGTTGCGATCAATACCCCTCAGACAGGTCGTGCATTGAGCCGTCGCAAGATCGCTGTGGTTAGGTGCCGTTGGGCGAATGAGGCCGGAGGGACGCGCGACTTGTCCGCACAAAGGCTTACGCCTTCTTCACCATCGGCCCCATGTGACGGCCGCCCAGAATATGCAGATGATAATGCGGAACTTCCTGCACACCGTCGGGTCCGGCGTTGGAAATGGTCCGATAACCTTCACCGGAACCATCGGGGCAGACACCCTTGATCCGGCAAACCTCCGCGGCAGCACGGGCGAAATCCGTCAGCTCTGCGTCAGACGCCTCAGCACAAAAATGGTCGAAACACACATAAGCCCCCTTGGGAATTACCAGCACATGCACCGGGGCTTGCGGCTGTATGTCATTGAAGGCGAGCGTATGCTCCGTTTCGAGCACGGTATCATTCGGAATTTCTCCACGCAGGATCCTGGCGAAGATATTCTGATCATCATAGGCATAGGACATCGGGCACCTCAGTCTGCAAAAAGATAGTCAGGTTCAGCAATTTCGCGGGCGCGGTCCGTCGGGATATTCAGAAAGCGCGACAACAGATCGCTCTGGTGATCCTTCGGATCGCTTTCGCGCAGGATCAGGTGGTTCTCAAACTCCTGATCGCGGATCTGGTCACTTTCAAAGTTCATATCGCCCCGGATGGTGGGCAGGAGCCGCTCAAGCGTATCGGGCGGCGTCTGTTCACCGGCCAGCCCCACGCGCATAGCATGACCGATCAGATAATCATCGGTAAAATTGCACTGGACTTCCAGAAGCTTGGTGACCGACCGGTCGCCGCAGAAATCCTGCAGAAGATCCAGACTTCCCGGGTCGATACAGACAATCAGCCTGTCGGTTTCAAAATAGTCAAACAGCATCCGCATCAGTGCCCGCCGATGGCGCGTGCGTTTTCCGATAGTGGCCTGAATGCCTCCAAGATCGGGCAGGGCCGTGCTTTCTTCATTGAACAGATACTCGATCGCCGGCACATTGGTCGCCTGTCGGATACGCTCAAGCAGGCGCTTTGCCACGTGCCACTTCTTGCAGATCACGATCATCAGCTCACGTTCACGCCCGAGTGTGCTTTCCGTCTCCCAGAAGCGAGACGCGAAGCGTCGGCCGGAACGGCCCCGCTCGGTAAGGAATTTGAACAGGTTGCGCCCCTCGTTGGAAATCTGGAAGCTGGCCTCATCATCGGCATAGAGCGCCCCGAGCCGTTTTTTCAGCTCCAAGGCCTCGGGGCTGATCTTTCGGGCGAAGAGATAGTCCTGGCTGAGAAGCAAGTCATAGTGGTCGTTGTAGAACGTGACCGGCATGCCATAATCGGTGAACATCAGGAAGGTAAGCGTGCGCGCCTTGATTTCCTTATCTGGCACAAGATGGCGCACCAGTGTCTGAAAAAAGGTCTCATCCGGGATCCAAGTGGTGCGGAAAAAACGCATTACATCTCGGCGTTTGCGGATGAAATCCAATATCCATTCGATCGTGCGACGACGCAGGCACCACCACTGGCTGCCAATCTGGACCTGAATATCATGGGGAATGTCACGTTTGAGTCCTAGCCGCTTTTGCCATTCGAACATCTGGTAAAAGCGCCATTTCTGGGTGCGCTCATTGAACCAGTGGCGATAAATCAGCCGCTCTTCTTTCCAGCCTGTCTTGATCCAGTCGCTTTCGAAATAGTCAAAGCTTTCGATGTAATCGACATCGTCGCCATCCAGAAACTGATGGGCATATCTGGCAGATTTGATCGCCATGCAATCGCCTGAAAGCATGTAAAAATGGGTTGCCCGCGGAAACTGCTCCACTGCTGCCTCAACCGCATGAAGCGAGGCCTGCACCAAAGACCACTCCCCCCAGCCGCAGCGAATGCGTTTGCGCGCGAAAGTGACATTCGGATTGTCCTTCAGAGCAGCCTTGATCTTGTTGAAATGCTCTGTCTTGGCGGACGCATCGAAATGAATGGCCATATAATCGCCCGCTGCCGTGAGCATCTCGGCCTGACGGATGATGGCATCCGGGTCTTTGTGACACAGCAATATGAAGGCGATTTTTGCCATTTCGGAAACGGTTAACTCGATTGCGCCTCGTTTGTGTACACTGATAAAGGGGAAGGCGCTGCGAATAAACAGGCTTTCTTTGCTTATTTTAGCCGGCTAAAAATGAACAAACCCGTAAAAGACGGGAGACCAGAGGCATCGGAGGCAGCGTTCATGGGGTTCCCAGGCACCTGGATGACCGAGAGTGAGAGTGTGGTGTATCGGGTGGTGCCGAAATGCGCCTGCTCGACCATCGGGCAGATCATGTATTACTCCGATCACGGTTCATTCTTCGATGGCGACATTCACGACGCCACTGATGGGCTGCATAAATGGGCCCGCGAAGAGAGCCAGAAGCTGATCAATGCCAATGTGAAGACCCACACCTCTTACGCCTTCACCTGTGTCCGCAACCCCTATACGCGCATCCTTTCGAGCTTTTTCGACAAGATTTGCGGCATACAGCGCAACGGCAAACGCTACCGCGGCAAACTGGTCCCGCTTTTGATTCAGAAATACGGGATCGAAGTGGGCGGCGATGACGGCAAGCAGGAGTTTGACCAGATCAAGAGCTTCCGCCGTTTTCTGCTCTTTGCGCGCGACACGATCCGCTGGCGCCGCCCGATGGAGCCGGATATCCACTGGTCGGCCATGTCGGGGCATGTTTCGACCTTCATCGCCAATGGCGGCACCTATGACAAGATCATATGGACCGAGCATTTCAACGACGGGATGGGCGACGTTTTGAAGGCTATCAAAACACCCACGCCGGTGGACCTGGCGGATATCCCGCGCTTCAACGAAAGCGAAGGCCACGGCCCCAAACGCGCACATCCGGTCGAGGAGTATTTCGACGATTTGTCGATGCATCTGATCAAGGAAATCTATCACCGCGATTTCGAGCTGTTCAAATACGACTTTGATGATCCCTCAAACAAGATGCCAATCGGCGAGATCGACCTCGACGAGGTACACGCCAAGCTCGGCGGGTGATTGTTCATCGCCTTCTGCGGCTTTTGGCCAGAAAACTGGGGGCATGAGAAGCTGTCCCGCCAACCGAGCCAAACGGCTTGGTAAGGCCACTCATTTTGAAAACCGCCGGTTCCAGGCGGGGGATCAGGCGCTGGTCCTTGCGCTCTCGACAAAGGCCAGAACGTCGCGATCAAGAGCGTCCCAGTCGGTGAATTCATGCTCACTATGCGGATCGATCTTCTGACCTCGCAGCACCACGTGACGCATAATCTGATCTGCGTAGTAGTCGTAAGCCTGCGGATGCACGGCCCCTGCGACAAGCAGTTCGGCATCGGGCGCAAGGCCGGTGCGCAGTTTCATCTCGTCAAGAAAATCCTGCGCCTCCTCCCTGGTCTGAGCAAACGCCGCTTTGAGGCTTACTGAAATCATCAGTACCGGCAGCCGGGTCAGCGCCTCCTGATCGGCCGCGAGCAGCACCTCGAACGGTTTCGGGTGCCGCCGCTCATGTACAGGCGCGGCGAGGATGACGTGACTTACCCCATCGTAGGACACCTTTGCGTTACGCTCGCCGACATCAACCAGTGCCGCCTCCAGCCCACGTTTACGAAGGATACGTGCGAGGTGATGCACAATCTTGCCTGTCTGACCTTCGACGCTGGCGTACAGGATGAGAATGGACATGTTCAGGCTCCTTTCCAGGCGCGTCTTTCGGGTATTGTAACACAATCCCGCGCTCAAATCACCGGAGGGCCCGAAAGAGCGGGCGGCGTCTCCTCAATTTTATAGCGGAATGACCGGGTCTGCTCTGGAGATCAAAGAGGTTGGCGGTCGCGACGGGATTCGAACCCGCAACACCCGGATAGACAATCCGGCGCTCTCCCATTGAGCTACGCGACCCCGATCCATGGTAGGGCGAACGGGAGTCGAACCCGTGTTGTCCGTTCAAAAGACAGGTGTCCTGACCACTAGACGAACGCCCCTTATGGGGTGACCGATATCTAAGGCAGCGCAGACAAAATTTCAATTATATATTTATTTTCAATACGTTATACAAATATTGATCGGCGCGATAACCAAGGTGGTCTCGCGGAAAGCCGGTGCGCCGGTGTCGTATGGGTCTGTGCCACGCGCAGGAGGCCACGAAAGGATTCGCGGTCTCCTCGATATCGTCGGGCTCTTCGCAGGGCTGATGGGTCACAGCCTGAATCTCCTCTATGGGCAAAAGAAAAGGCGGCCCCTCATGGTGCCGCCCGGTGTTAGAAAGCTTAAAAAGCTTCTGACGTCAGAACACGCAGAAAGAGCCCGCGCGCGCCTCCGGAGCGGTGGTCATGCAGTCTCGTTCTGAACAGGTCAAAAACATCGCGTGTCCTTTCGATCCCGGGGGCTTACAGCATCTCACATCGCTTATTCAAGCCCCGCGAAGGGTCAGATCAACCCCTCAGCCCGGAACATGGCCAGCACATCGGCCTCGGGGCGGGCACCGTAATGCGCGATAACCTCCGCTGCGGCGATACAACCCATGCGGCCCGCCACTGCCAGAGGCGCGCCCGTGGC
The DNA here is from genome assembly GCF_009762325.1 of Roseovarius faecimaris. NCBI lineage: Bacteria > Pseudomonadati > Pseudomonadota > Alphaproteobacteria > Rhodobacterales > Roseobacteraceae > Roseovarius > Roseovarius faecimaris. The sequence goes on along the minus strand of NZ_CP034348.1, from coordinate 108,340 downwards.
CACGCCATAAAGGAAGCCTGCGGCGAACTGATCGCCCGCACCGGTGGTATCCACCGGGGTGATCTCGTCCACCGGGACGCGCACGGTTTCTTCGCCTTCGACAATCACCACGTCCTCGCCCGAGCGAGTACAGACGACAAGGCCACTCTCTGCCGCGGCTTGCTCCAGCGCGGCACCGAGGTCTTCGGTCTGGTACAGAGACAGCCATTCATGGTCATTCCCGATCACGTAGTCGAGTTCACGCACCAGACGCCGAAAATCGTCGCGGTGACGGTCGACGCAGAACGGATCGGAGAGCGAAATCCCCGCCTTGCCACCACCCGCGCGACAATCGCGCGCGGCTTCCAGGAAGGCAGCCTTGCCCTTGTCTTTGTCGAAAAGATAGCCCTCCAGAACCAGCAGGCCGCAGCCGCCGGCCACCTCTTCCGGTACGTCCTCGGGGCCAAGCTCGGTCGAAATGCCGAGATAGGTGTTCATTGACCGCTCGCCATCGGGCGAGACAAAGATCATCGACCGCGAGGTCGGCAATTCACCGCCCGTCACGGGCGCGTTGACAAAATCGGTGCCGACGTCTGACATCTCGCGCACGTAGTCTCGGCCCGGACCGTCGTCGCAGACCCGTCCGATAAAGGCGGTGCTCAGCCCCAGCGCACCGAGGCCCGCGATCGTGTTGGCCACCGACCCACCCGCCATCTGGGTGCGTTCCGTCATGTTCTCATAGAGAAACTCGGCACGTTCCATTTCGATGAGCTGCATGATGCCCTTCTCGATCCCCATGCGAGAGAGGAAGGCATCGTCGGATTGGCAGATAACATCGACAACGGCATTTCCGATGCCAACGGCTTGATACTTGGTCATAGGGTCTTGTCCTCAAAGGGGCAAAGGTCACGGATTAGGCAGGTGCCGCAGGCAGGTTTGCGTGCCTTGCAGGTATAGCGGCCATGCAGGATCAACCAGTGATGGGCGTGATGCTGAAAATCAGCCGGGATGTTGTCTTCGATGGCGCGCTCGACGGCATTCACGTCCTTGCCTGGGCAGATGCCCGTGCGGTTACCGACACGGAAGATATGGGTATCGACCGCCTGCGTGGGCATACCCCACCACATGTTGAGCACCACGTTGGCCGTCTTGCGGCCCACACCCGGAAGCGATTGCAGCGCGGCGCGCGAATTTGGCACTTCGCCGCCATACTCATCGACAAGAATCTGGCTCAGCTTCATGACATTTTTCGCCTTCTGGCGGAAAAGGCCGATGGTCTTGATATGTTCAGTCAGCCCCTCAAGGCCCAGATCGAGCATCTTCTGCGGTGTGTCGGCCACCTTGAAAAGCGTGCGCGTGGCCTTGTTGACCCCCGCATCAGTTGCCTGAGCCGAAAGCGCCACAGCCACAACCAGTGTGTAGACATTCACATGCTCAAGCTCGCCCTTTGGCTCGGGCTCTGCGGCGTGGAAGCGCTCGAACATTGCGCGGATGGTATGATAATCCAGTTGTTTGGCCATACCCGTCCCTATGCCGGGAAATCCATGCAAGCGCAACACGAACGCAACTGGGGTGTCCCGTTCGGGAAGGATCGGGCTCTGGCGTACCGCGGCGCGCCCGAGGCGTGCTGAGCCAGACTTCAAGGTCGCTCAGCCCTTGCGGGAAACAGATCCTGACCATGCCTGCAACAGTTCAAGGCTGATCCTCGTGGCGATCTCTCCCGAAAAGGCCCTGACGAAGACGGATTACAGAGAACGAGCGGTGTTCGCCCCCAGCGGCGATGTCTGTGGTGTTGAAGACATACATCCGGAGATTTGGGGCGATCCCACATCCTGCCTCGTGAATGGATCACACCCGCCACGGCGCGGCCGTGGCAATGCTTTGGTGGCCCCTGTCAAAGCGCAAAGTCGTCGTAGGGATAGGCCACCGGGCGCAGCGCCGGATCAAGCGTGCGGGCGGTGCCGCGCAGGGCTGCGAGCTGATAATAGATGGCGGGTGTCGTGCCAGTGGACTCGATCTGCTCGAAATATCGCCTGGCTGTGGCCATATCGCCCTGACCGGCGTGGAACGACACGGCCAGCACGCGAAGCTCCTGTCCGAGATCAGGGCGGGCGGCGGCAGCGAGCCGGGTGATTTCCTCTTCGATCAGACGGGACAACAGCTGCAGATAGTCATGCTTCATGGGGTCGGGAACGCGTGTGACCTCATTGATCCAGTGGCCGAGCGGCCGAACCCCGTCCACCTCCCGGATCAGCGCAAGCGCAGGCAGGTATTGCCCGGCATCGGCCAGCGCATAAGCCATGCGGACCGCGTCATAACCCAGCGCCTGCATCCGGGTGACCGCATCCTGAGGGGCCAGCAGGACCGGTGCTGTCTCAGCTTCGAATGTCGCTGACTGGCTGATCCCGTCCGGCAGCATTGCACCACCGGTCACACGGGCGATATGTCCCAGCGCGCGATGGGCAAATTCCCGTGCCTCGTCATGGCGGCCATAAAGCGCAAGGCGTCGGGTGATTGCGATAGCGCCGTCCAGCGCGTCCTGATCGGACCAGAGGCTCCAGTACGGGCGCGCTTCAAAAGCCGAGGGATCAGCCGTGATCGTGTCGTATCGGATCAACATCCGGTCAAGCCAGGCATTGGCCCAGGGGGCGGATGCACCAGGCAAATCAGAGAGAAACAGTCGGGGCACGCCTGGATATGTGGCAAAAACCATCTCGATCAACGCGTCGGCCTCGGCTTCCAGTCCAAGCCGCAAGGCTGTACGGGCATTGCGCATTGGCGTCGCGTCATCCTCGTCTTCACCCGTGCGCATGGCGCGGGCCATATCCGCGAGCGCGGCATCAAAACCATCTTCTCCCGTTTGTCCCGTCTCACGCATCAGGTAGCGGCGGGCAAGCGCCGCAGTAAGCGCAGCCCCGGTAGGCAGCGCGGCGGTGTGGGTGTCGAACATCTCATAGACATGTGCCATGGCGTCGGGGTCGCCTGTGCGCGCGAATTCCCGCTCGGCCGCCTCCAGCGCGAGGGCGAAAGTTTCTTCGTCAAATGGCTGTTCCTCGGGCGGGGTCAGCGCGGTCTGCATCCCGGCGACGGCACGGGTGAGCAGCGTCATGTCTTCGGTGTCAATGGCATGGCGTGCGAGCGCCCGCCAGATCAGAAAACCCGCCTCTCCGCTCAGGCCGGTCGCGCGTTCGACAGACGCCTCAATTCGTCCTTCACGCAAGTGGGTCAACGCACTGATGGCCTCTGCCTGCGCCTCGGCATAGGGGTCGGCGGGTTTTGCATCAGCCCCGTCCGGTGCAGGCAGACCTGACGTAGCGGCAAGGTAATCCGGCAAGTGGTCGTACCAGCGCGCGGCAAGCACCGGGTCCTCAGTTTGCAGGGCGAGGGAATATATCGCCAACAGATCCTCGCCCGGGACCGGCTCGACAGCTCCGGGATCGACGAGGCCCAGCGTCAGGAGAAGCGCGCGTTCGAAACTATCGTCATCTGGCGCACCCGGATCATCGGCGGCGTGGTAGGCGATCAGATCCTCATAAGTCAGCCCATTGAGCATGATACGGGCCGCAGCGGCGTCGGACGGCAGCATGTCCCAGGCGATCAGGTCGTGCAACCGCGCCAGCGCCGGGCCCTCGGCATGATAGGCCAGCGTCATTTCGTTGGCCTTCGCGGTGAAACACTCGGGTGTCGGCGCCTCCCAGCAGGCGCGCGCCTCAAGAGGCGTCAGCGTAGAGATGGCAAGAGCAGAAAGCTTCAGGAGTAATCGCATCAACGCCGTCCCTGGATGGGCAAAACGCCCTGGCAGAGAGATAAGGTGCGGAGGGTCAAACCGCAATATTCGGGTCGCAAGGGCCGTGGCGCGGGCGTATCTTGGCGGAACAAGATGAGGTTAGACCGATGAATGCCGAGCCAAACCAGAGCTATCACTACCATGTCATGCGCCGGGCGATTGAGTTGATCGACGACGCCGAAGATGCGCTGAGTCTGAACGACCTCGCAACTGAGATGCAGATGAGCCCGGCACATTTTCAGAGGCTCTTCACACAATGGGTCGGCGTATCTCCGAAGCGCTATCAGCAATATCTGGCGCTCGGCCATGCCAAGACCTTGCTTGCACAGCGTTTTACGACGCTGGGCACAGCGCATGAGCTGGGCCTCAGCGGTTCCGGGCGCTTGCATGACCTCTTCCTGCGCTGGGAAGCGATGAGCCCGGGCGAATTCGCTCGCAAAGGCGAAGGTCTGAAGATTTACTGGGGTTGGTTTGACAGCCCGTTTGGACTCGCGCTCGTCATGGGTACCGAGAGAGGGATTTGCGGGATCGGCTTTGCCGCGGAAGCGGGTGAAGAGGCGACCATGGAAGATCTGGTCTCGCGATGGCCCAAGGCGGCATATGTCGAAGACCCGATGATGCTGCGTGACTGGGTGGAGGCCGCATTTGGTGCCGGTGGGACAGGGGGAGAGCGCACGCCGCTTTACCTGATCGGCGCGCCGTTTCAGATCAAGGTCTGGGAGGCCCTGCTGCACATCCCGTCAGGGCAAGTGACCACCTATTCGGAGATTGCTCAGAGCATTGGCAGCCCCAAGGCGGTACGCGCGGTGGGTACAGCGGTCGGGCGTAACCCGGTGAGCTATCTCATCCCGTGTCACCGGGCCTTGCGGAAATCCGGCGGACTGGGGGGCTATCATTGGGGGCTGCCCGTGAAACGGGCGATCCTCGCCTGGGAAAGCGCCCGGGCGGAGGCGTGATATGCCCCGGACCAGGTCCGGGACAAAGGGCTCATTCCGCGTCAGCGGTGGCCTTCTCGGCGGCGAGGCGCTCGGGATCCCAGTTTGCCAGCACGCCGCGATTGTCGTCGCTGTCATACTCGCGCAGCGTCCGGCTGGTCACGCCCGGGATGGTTTGGAAGTCATCCGCAAGCTTCTTGGGATACCAGCCGCGCTTGATCGTCCCCGGGAAGAATTCCGACAGGATCGTCGAGGTGCTCAAGGCGCATTGCGCCCGCGGAACAGCCCCATATGCCATCACCGCCCGCAGCACGGCCTCGGCCAGTTCGGGTGAGACATCAAGCTCCTGCACGCGGACATGAAACGTCTCGCGCGCGTGATAGCGTGTATAGACATCCGCGACGGCCGGAGTGATGCCAAAGACAACGTCGTTGCGCTCTGGCAGCGTTTCATGGGCAAAAGAGCCCGCCGGGTCAAAGATGACACGCTGCGAGCCATTGACCATGAGCGAGGTATGCGCCCCCGCTCCGGTCGAGTTGTTGATCATCGTGTAGAGGGTAAGCCGTGGCGGGCCGTCATGGCGGTAGATCTTGGAGCGCACAAACTCCTCAGGTGCGAATACCGGTTCCACACCGCAACCGGCCAACATCAACAAACCGATCATCCCGGCCAACAGGCGCTGCAACATACTCCCTACCTCTCAGATGTTAGTGCGCCGGATCAGGAATTGACCAGCGCAAGAAACACCAGCACGCCGATCGAAACGATCGCGCCCCAGGTGACCCATTTCACGAAGCCTGCAAAGGTCTTCTCTTGAACGTCGATGTTCATTTCGCCGTGCTTGTGATCTGCCATGTTATTCAAGTTCCCCGTTGATCGTCACGTGTAAATCGAGCGTTGGATACTGTATTTGATCCGGGCTGTCACGCCCTAGTCGCCCTGTGCGTCATCCTGCTCCAAAGCTTGTGCCAGTCGAAAGCCGATACGTGTCGGCGCGGCTTCTTCCACCTGTTTTGGCAGGGCCCGCAGGATCACGTTCAACTGACTGACATGCTGAATCTGCTGGGTTTTGGTGCCGGTCGGATCGCTGCCGTAAAAGGTGATGATATCGGGATCAAAGTACCCCATGCCTTCGATCCGCATTACCCCCGCTTCTGCCCCGGTGAATCCCATCGCGATCTCGTGCTCGTTATCGAGCGTTTCCTCGAAGTTCTGGATGTAGAGAATCAGCCGTTCATAAGCCCATTCAGCCGGGCTTTTTCGGGCGATGGGCTCCTGTCTCAGTGCCGCGGAGCGTTCTTCGAGGCATCGTGCGCGCGCGTCGGGATCGGAGTGGATTTCGTGGCAGCGTGGCAGGACATCGGCCTCGGCATATTCCACCGAGGTTTCGATCTTGTCTTGCGTGCCACTCATTTCGCTCTCTCCCATAGCCAGGCGCCATCGTCGCGCAGGCTGCGCGTGACATCACCAAGCTGATGCAGATGATTGAGATGTGCAACCGCTTCGACAAGGGCCAATCCGTAGATCCCGCCATCAATTTTTCGTTTGAAGAGCGGCGCAAAGCACTCTGAAGCGACCTTTGGCGTATCGAGATGCGCCAGCAGGCGCGCCAGGGCGCCATGGTGATTCTCGATAAGCTGGCGCATGCGGACAGGCAGCCCGGTGAAGGGCAGTTTATGCCCTGAAAGCACGAGATGATCCTCGCGCGCGAGGCACGAGAGCCGGTCGCAAGCCTCCAGCCAGTCGGCCACCGGGTCGGCCTCGGGCTCGGTCGGATAAACGCCGATATTGGGGCTGATCGAACTGATGATCTGATCGCCAGCTATGACAAGATTATCGTCCCGGCTCCAGAGCGTCAGATGCTCGGGCGCGTGGCCATTGCCGATATGCACGTCCCATGTGCGGCCCGCAGAGGTGAGCGTGTCATCCTGTTTCAGCCGGGTATAGCCCACCGGCAGGGGCGCGCAGACATCGGCGAAATTATAGGGCCGGTCATTCTTGCGCTGCTCGTAAATCTCGGGGTCCATCCCCGCACGGCGCCAATGGCGCAGCGCCTGCTCGGTCGGGCGTTCCTCTTGGTCCAGGATCAGCATTCGCGCCATCAGCCAGGCAGTGCGGGTGGTGACAAGTTCGGCACCGAAGCGCGCCATCAGCCAGCCCGCCATGCCCACATGATCAGGATGGTGATGGGTGAGGATCACGCGGCTGACCGGCTTGCCCTGCAATGGCCCGGCAAGCACCTGCTCCCAAAGGGTCACTGAGCGGCGCGAGTGGATGCCGGTGTCAACGATGGACCAGCTGTCACCTTCGTCCAGCGCGTAGATATTCACATGATCCAGCGCCATGGGCAGCGGAAGCCTGATCCAGAGCACGCCTTTCGCCACCTCTATGGATTCGCCATGGGCGGGCGGTTCGGGCCAAGGGAAGCGCATCGGCTGTAATGTGGCGTCCTTCATGCGCCGAGGTCTTCCTCGGTCAGAGCATAGAGATCCGTGGCACCCAGCGTGGCATGAGCCAGATAGGCGGCATATTGGGGAAGCAACGCCCGGATATAGAACCGCGCGAGGCGGGTGCGCGAACCATCGCCCCCCTCGGCCAGGGCCGCGGCAAGGTGATAGTGCCCGCCCAGCACACGGGCGAAGGCACGAAGGAAGGGTACAGAGCCGGCAAAGCGGTCGTTCATGTTGTCCTGCGCCACCATCCACTCGGTCGCCTCGCGCAGGCTTTCGGTGGCTTGCCAGACCGGTTCCGCCAGATCGGGCAGGCTCTGACGTGCCGCTTCGGCCTGTTCTTCGATCTCATCGAGCAACACCGCCGCCGCCTCGCCGCCATCGGCCAGCTTGCGGCCCACAAGGTCCATCGACTGGATCCCGTTGGTGCCCTCATAGATCGCCGTGACACGTACGTCGCGGAGGAACTGCGCCGCGCCCGTCTCTTCGATATATCCCATGCCGCCATGGACCTGCATGCCAAGATTGGCCAGGTTGATGCCGATCTCTGTCCCGAAGCCCTTGGTGATCGGCGTCAGAAATGCCGCGCGCGCCTGCCAGTCTGACGACCCCGTGGCATGGGCCATGTCGATCGCCACAGCATTGGCCAGCGCAATGGCGCGGGCAGCAAAGGCATCGGCCTTCATCGTGGCCATCATCCGGCGCACATTGGCATGATCCAGGATCGTGCCTGCCCCGTCATGCAGCGGCGTACGGCCCTGCTTGCGCTCCAGCGCATAGGCGAGCGCATGCTGATAAGCCCCTTCAGCGGCGCCGATACCCTGCACGCCCACACCCAGCCGCGCGTTGTTCATCATGGTGAACATGCAACGTATACCGTCATGTTCCTCGCCGATCAGCCAGCCCTTCGCGCCGTCATACTGCATCACCGCCGTCGGGCTGCCATGCAAGCCCATCTTGTGTTCCAGGCTGACCACGCTCAGGCTGTTACGCTCGCCCGGGTTGCCCTCGGCGTCAGGAATGAATTTCGGCACGATGAACAGGCTGATCCCCTTGGTGCCGGGGCCGCCATCGGGCAGACGCGCCAGGACGAGGTGACAGACATTCCCGGTAAAGTCGTTGTCACCCCACGAGATGAAGATCTTCTGCCCGGTGATCGAATAGCTGCCGTCATCATTACGCTCGGCCTTGGAGCGCAGAGCGCCCACGTCGCTGCCCGCCTGCGCCTCTGTGAGGTTCATGGTGCCGCACCACTCCCCGCTGACCAGCTTGGGCAGATAGGTCTGTCTGATCTCGTCGCTGGCATGGTTCTCCAACGCCTCGATCTGGCCCTGAGTCATCAGCGGGTTCAGCTGCAGGCTCAGGCAGGCCCCGCTCATCATCTCGTTCACGGCAGTGGTCAGGCACAGCGGCAGGCCCATGCCGCCATAGGCCGGATCGGCCGAGATCGCCACCCAGCCACCATCGGCAATGGCCTGGTATCCTTCGGCGAAACCGGGCGAGGTGCGCACGACCCCGTTTTCCAGAACCGCCGGGTGCGTGTCACCCGCCCGTTGCAGCGGGGCCAGCACGTCTTCGCACATGCGCCCGGCTTCGGTAAGAATGGCCGACGCCATGTCGGGCGTGGCCTCGGCAAATTTGTCGGTCGCCGTCACCTGATCCAATCCGACGACGTGGGTCAGCAAAAAGAGATAATCCTCAACCGGTGCGCGATATGTCATGCGCTCCTCCTCGTTCAATTCATTGCGCGGGCGCTTGGCAAGGCAGCCTGCCGCCTCTATGCAGTGCCTTTCAGCCCTAGCCTAGTGATGGCGTCAGGGCCAGCAACCGAAACGCCACGTCAGAGCTCCTAAATGCCAATTGCTACAGAAATGCTTCAAGCGGATGCGGCCGGTCTGTCGCGCGCGGCAGAGATCTGGCACGCGGGCGGGCTTGTCGCGTTTCCGACCGAGACGGTCTATGGTCTGGGCGGCGACGCGCGCAGCGACAACGCGGTGGCGCGCATTTTCGAGGCCAAGGGGCGACCCAGATTCAATCCTCTGATCGTGCATGTGCCGGGCGTGACCGCGGCAAAGGCACTGGTACAGTGGTCTGATGCGGCGGACCGGCTTGCAGCCGCTTTTTGGCCAGGCCCCTTGACGCTCGTGCTGCCGCTGCGCGACGGGCATGGCCTGTCGCCGCTGGTGACCGCCGAGTTGCCGACGCTGGCCGTCCGGGCGCCCGCACATCCAGTGGCGCGGGCCTTGCTGAAGCGGTTCGCGGGCCCCGTGGCCGCCCCTTCAGCCAACCCTTCGGGACGGATCAGCCCAACCACGGCTGCGCATGTGCAGACCGGGCTTGGCGGGCGGATTGAGGCGATTGTGGATGGCGGGGCCTGTGACGTAGGCGTTGAATCGACGATTGTGGGTCTTTGGGAGCAGCCTGTTCTTCTGCGCCCCGGGGGCTTGCCGCTGGAGGCTCTGGAGCAGGCACTGGGCGCGCCCTTGGTTGTACATGGTAATGACGACACGCTCACGGCTCCGGGACAAATGGCCTCGCATTACGCGCCCGGCGCGCCGGTGCGGCTGAACGCGCAAGCCGCGCGTGAGGGCGAGGTGCTGCTGGGCTTCGGGCCGGTGGAGTGCGATCTCAATCTCAGCCGCGCGGGCGATCTGGTGGAAGCGGCGGCAAATCTATTCGGCGCATTGCACACACTGGACAAACGCGCGGCACCGATTGCCGTTTCCCCCATACCCGAAACAGGGCTGGGTCGTGCGATCAATGATCGGTTGCGGCGGGCCGCAGCGCCCCGGACCTGACCGCGCCCTTCCCGCGATCCTCCTTAAATCATGTGGCACCGGCCGGTTTGGAGTATTTTGATCAACAAGAAGAGAAAGGGCGCGCCGAAGGCGCTCAATTGGAATACGTCATGACCCGGGCATGATCTGATGCTGGAGAGGGTCAGGCGCGATATTGCCACCGCAGATCAGGACCGCAACACGCTCTCCGGGTTCCGGCCGATAGGCACCACCGATGAGCGCGGCGAGGGCAGCGGCACCGGCAGGCTCCACCAGTTGGCGCATCTCGCGCCAGAACAGGCCCTGTGCTTCGATAATCGACTGATCCGAAACCAGAACCGTTTCGACGCCCTGCGCCTTGGCCAGGTCAAAGCAGATGCTCCCGATCCGCCGAGCGCCCAGCGCGTTTGCGGCAACTCCCGAGACGTCGACATCGACCGGCTCTCCTGCGGCCAGTGCGGCATGCAGCGCCGCGCAGGTTTTAGGCTCCACCGCCACCACCTTGCGCCGCCCCTGAAGCCAGGCCAGAGCCCCCGCGATCAGCCCGCCACCGCCAACGGCAATCAGGACGGTGTCCGCCTCAAGGCCCTGATCTTCCCATTCGGCCATGAGCGTGCCCTGACCCGCCACGGTGGCGGGTGCGTCATAGGCATGGACCTGCATCGCGCCGGTCTGGGCTTCAAAGGCCTGTGCGGCCGCCAGTGCATTGGCATAGGCGCCTGGAACCACCTCCAGCGTGGCCCCTGTGCGTTCGATAAGCGCGATCTTGGCGGGGCCTGCGATCTCGGGCACGAAAATGCGCGCGCCGTGGCCAAGGCTCCGGGCGGCATGGGCAACCGCAGCGCCGTGATTGCCACCCGAGGCTGCCACCAGCCCGGCGGCAGGCACCTCTTCAGACAAGAGCGTGTTGAATGCACCACGCGCCTTGAAGCTCCCGGTGTGTTGCACATGCTCCAGCTTGAGCGCGACCGGGCGGCCCGAAAGGTCTGCGATCATGACTGGCGTCCGGCGCACATGGCCCGCGATCCGAGCGGAGGCGGCTTTGATCTGATCGCGCCACTTCATGTCTCACATCCCTTTGTCTGGCCAAGTCCCGACAATCCCTATACCCATGAGGCGACAGGGTCCAATATAAGGGTACGATTTTCAAATGAATGACGAACGCCATAGCCAGTTCCGTGATTCCGGCACGGATCGACGCACCGCTGAACAGGTACCCGATACACCGCAGACCCGTGCACCTGCTTACAGGTTGGCCTTCAACGACCCTGATTTCATGTGCCGCGAGGAGCTGCGCCCGGTACGGCTTCAGCTTGAGTTACTGAAGCCCGAAATGATCCTCAATGAACGCGGTATCGAGAGTACCGTCGTGCTTTTTGGCGGTGCGCGTATTCCAGAGCCCGCGAAGAAAGACAGTGCGCGCACTGAAACGCTGGCAGAGCTGTCATCCTATTACGACGAGGCGCGCGAATTCGCCCGGCTGATGACCGACAAGTCCATGGCCACATATGGCAAGGAATATGTCGTTGCCACTGGCGGCGGGCCCGGCGTGATGGAAGCGGGCAACCGGGGGGCCGCGGACGCGGGGGGCAACTCCATCGGCCTCAACATCGTGCTGCCGCACGAACAGGCGCCCAACGAATACGTAACGCCGGGCCTGTGCTTCAACTTCCACTATTTCGCCATTCGCAAGATGCATTTCCTGATGCGCGCCAAGGCAATCTGTTGTTTTCCCGGCGGCTTTGGCACGCTTGACGAAATGTTCGAGTCGCTCACGCTCATTCAGACCGACCGTATGAACAAGGTGCCGTTCCTGCTCTTTGGCGAAAAATTCTGGCGCTCGATCATCAACTGGGAAGCCCTGTCCGAGGCCGGCACGATCAGCCCCGAGGACCTGGACCTCTTCCGTTTCGTCGAAACGGCCGAGGAAGCGGTTCGGATCATTGACGATTGGTATGCCAACGCGGATTAAGCGGGATTTGCGCAAATCCCCGCCGAATTCCCCCCGGAAATGGCTTGGGAAAGCCTGTGTTATTGCATATCATCGCCTCAGACCCGATCAATCGGGCAGCAACTTTGAGGCACGAGAGATATGACCCGAGTGAAATCCCCTGTTAAGATTCTGTCCGGCATCGCTTTGATTGCGCTGGCGGGCTGCACCGACCCTGCGATGGTGGGTGTGGACAACAATGGCTACCAGAAGACCCAGACCGGCGCGATTGCAGGCGGGATCGTGGGCGCGGTAACCGGTGCGCTGGTCAGCGACGACAAGGCCAAGGGCGCGCTGGTCGGTGGTGCGGTCGGCGCCATTGGCGGCGCGGCCATCGGCAATATGCTGGACCGTCAGGAAGCAGAGCTGCGCCAACAACTCAACAGCCAGAATATCGGCATCACCAACACCGGTGACCGTCTGATCGTGTCGATGCCGCAGGATGTTCTCTTTGCGGTGGACAGCTATACCGTGCAGCCCGCGCTGCGCACAGATATCCTGACCGTCGCGCAAAATCTGCAACGCTATCCCAATTCCACCGTGCAGGTGGTGGGGCACACCGACAACACCGGTGAGGCAGGCTATAACCAGCAACTTTCTGAACGCCGCGCCAATGCGGTGGCCGATGTGCTGATGAACGGAGGCGTGGCGTTTGAGCGTATCCAGACCTTCGGCCGCGGAGAGGATCAGCCGGTGGCGTCCAACCTCACGCCGGAAGGCCGGGCGCAAAACCGGCGTGTGGAAATCGTGATCCTGCCCACCGCACAGGGCTGAGGCTTCATTTTTCGGTCAATGCGCGCTCCGGGCTTCGGGGCGCGCTTTTGATTGCGCTTTAGGTTTCCGGGTATTTTTAGCGGATGAAGGCAGGGTTCTGTTTGATCCTTGTGGCGCGTTGCCCCTAAGGTTCGCGAAGAAATAGGGGAAGCAATATGAATACTGAAATTCCAAGCATCATCGGCGCGGCGGATATGGAGCTTAGCCCGGCAGGCCAGAGGGCGGGCGCGGACCGGGGCGACCCACAGGTCAGCGTGGCGGAGTTGAGCAACCAGGGCGGCATTGCGGTGGGCGTGTGGGAATGCGCGCCTGGCGGATGGCCGGTGGTGGATCGGCCTGACTGTGAAGTGGCCACCATCCTGAGTGGGCGCGGCGTGATCACCGATGCCGATGGGCGCGAGACAGCGATCTCGGCGGGGTCCGTAGTGACCTTGCCAAAGGGCTGGACCGGGCGCTGGGACATCGAAGAGACGGTACGCAAGGTCTATGTGATCGTGAAGTGACAAAACGCGCGTTCAGCAAACGGGCGAAAGGTTGCTCAACAAAGCGGTTCCGGCAGGTATGTCTTTCCTGACTTGCCTTTGCGGCGGGCCGGCGCTCTCTTGAGACAGAGAGGGGAGCGTCCATGCCCATTGTTGCGCGCGTTACAGCCTTAGCGATCATAGGATTTTCCCGGCTGATCACAGCTGTACAGGGATTCTGGCCCGGGGGTGCGCCAGATCGACGGCAGGCGATCTATTTCGCCAATCACACCAGCAATGGCGATTTCATCCTGATTTGGACCGTACTCGGTGCCCTCAGATGGCGGACACGTCCCGTGGCGGCGGCGGATTATTGGCTGACAAGCCCCGTGCGGCGGTTCATCGGCACCCATGTGATCAACGCGGTGTTGATCGACCGCAACCCCGAAACTCGCACGCAAGACCCGATTGAGCAGATGGTCGAGGCGCTTGACGAAGGCTCTTCACTGATCATCTTCCCGGAAGGGACGCGTAACAGCGGTGATGACCTGCTGCTGCCCTTCAAGCCGGGCATCTTCCACCTGGCCGAGCAGCGGCCGGATATCCCGCTGATCCCGGCCTGGATCGAAAACCTCAACCGGGTCCTGCCCAAGGGCGAGGTGATCCCGGTGCCCTACATATGCACGGTCAAGTTTGGCGCGGCGATGAGTTTGGAGAAAGGCGAAAGCAAAGACGCCTTCCTGCGCAGGGCCGAAACGATGGTACTGGCCCTTCATTCCGAGGAGGGCAGGGCGTGATCTTTGGTTACGATACCGCGCTGGTCGTTCTGGGTATCATGGTACTGGCGGTCCTGATCACCGCGTCGGCCGTGGCGGGGCTTCTGGCACAGAAGAAAGGGGCGGATGATCCTCTCATCGAAAACCTCGTCTCGCGCATCAATGCCTGGTGGGTGATGGCGGCCGTGCTGGCCCTCGCCTTCTGGTGGGGGCGGTCGGGTGTGGTGGTCCTCTTTGCGATCTGCTCCTTCGCGGCGCTGCGCGAGTTCGTGACACTGACCAACGCCCGGCGGGCTGACACCTGGATGCTGGCAGCGCTTTTCTATATCGCGCTGCCGCTGCAATTCTGGTCCGTCTGGACAGACTGGTACGGGTTTTCGTCGATCTTCATCCCGGTCTATGTCTTCCTCGGAATGCCCATCCTCAGCGCCCTGCGCGGCGAGACCGATAACTTCCTCATCCGTGTCGCCGAGGTGCAGTGGGCGGCGATGATCGCAATCTATTGCGTCTCGCACATCCCGGCCCTGCTCAGCCTCGACATTCCCGGCTTCGAAGGGCACACCATTCTGCTGATCGCTTTTCTGGTGATCGTGGTGCAGGCAAGCGATGTATTGCAATACATCTGGGGCAAACTCTTTGGCCGGCACAAGATTGCGCCACGCCTTTCACCCTCGAAAACAGTCGAGGGCTTTTTGGGCGGCGTCGGATCGGCCACCATACTCGGGGCCTGTCTCTGGTGGATCACCCCGTTCGAATTCTGGCAGGCCGGGCTCATGGCGCTTTTGATCGCACTTATGGGCTTTTTCGGAGGGCTTGTACTGTCAGCGGTGAAACGCGATCGGGGCGTAAAGGACTGGGGCGCAACGATCGCGGGGCATGGTGGGTTCATCGACCGGCTGGATTCGCTGATTTTCGCGGCCCCTGTCTTTTTCCACCTGATAAGATTCTATTGGGCTGTCTGAGTGCCGCGCGCATGGCAGACAACAGCGGTAACGTAAGGAGCAGCACCACATGACCAACCGACGCCCCCTGGCCAGCCGTGAGACGGGCTGGGCCCGTATGCTGACCAGATGGCTTGCTGCAAGCGATGTCACTCCAAATCAGATCTCCATTGCCAGCATGGTGGCGGCGGCGGTAGCCGGCGCAGCGTTTTACCTTGGAGCGCAGGCGCAGGGACCGCTTTTCGTGATACTGCTTCTTCTGGGCGCTCTGGGGTGTCAGATCAGGCTGTTGTGCAACCTCTTTGACGGGCTGGTCGCGGTCGAGGCCGGAAAGGGCGAACCAGACGGTGCCTTCTGGAACGAAGCGCCGGACCGGGTTTCGGACCTGTTGATACTGGCGGGGCTTGGCTATGGCGTTGGCCTGCCCGCACTCGGATGGGCCGCCGCCGCGATGGCCATCGGCACGGCCTATGTGCGGGAGTTGGGGCGCGCCACGGACGGCGTGAATGATTTCAGCGGCCCGATGGCAAAGCCGCAGCGTATGGCAGTTGTTACCGCCGCGGCGGTATTGGCTGTTTTGGTCCCGTTTATCGGTATGTCTGGTCTGACGGTACTGATCGCGGCCCTCTGGATCCTGACGATCGGGACAGCGGTGACATCTGTGCGCCGGGCCATCGCACTGATCAGAAGGTTGAGCACGGATTTGTGATGCTCGCAATCGGGTTTGGGGCTTGTGCAATCAGTTGCCTACCTAGTAGTAGGTAGATATGGACACGAAACGCGCCCTCCTAACCTCGGCGGAACGCCTGATGCGCCAACATGGCTATGACGCGGTAAGTTTTGGTGCGCTGGCCGAAGAGATCGGAATCAAAACCGCCAGCATCCACTATCATTTTCCCAGGAAAGCGGATCTGGCCCTGGCTCTGCTTGATCTGTACGCGGCCAAATTGGAACGGCAGCGCGGGAACATCGCGATGAATGCGGGCAGCGGGGGCGCGGCGATCGCCTCGCTCGTGTCCTTGTACCGAGCCGCGTTGAACGACGGGCGGCAGCTGTGTCTCTGCGTGGCCTTCGCGGTCGGTCGAGAGCATCTGTCAGTCGAGGTTAAGGCAATTCTGGAGCGGTTCCACCAACAGACCCTGAACTGGCTTGAGAACGCCTTTGAGCGGGCGCGTCAGGATAAGTCGATGCGTGGGATCAGCGACCCGAAAGCAGAGGCGGCCGCTTGCCTGGCGCTTCTGGAAGGCGCGCAGATCATAGCGCGCGCGGCGGGACGGCTTGCCCCTTATGATGCGGCCACTGAGGCATTGAAACAACGGATGACAGGAGACCCGAGATGAGGCTTAATGCGGATTTCAGCAAGCGTGTGGTGGTGCATCCGGACGAGTATGATTGGGTCGCCTCCCCCGCCGCCGGTGTGGAACGGATGATGCTCGACCGGATCGGTGAGGAGGTGGCGCGAGCAACCACCATCGTCCGTTTCGCGCCGGATTCGTACTTTGACGCGCATGAACATGGCGGAGGAGAGGAGTTTCTGGTGCTCGACGGGGTTTTCTCGGATGAAAGCGGGGACTTTCCGGCCGGTTCCTATGTGCGCAACCCGATTGGCACATCACACAAGCCGCACACCAGGGAGGGGTGCACAATTCTGGTGAAGCTGCACCAGTTCGCAGCCGACGACAGCGCGCAGTTCAGCGTAAGCACGCGCGATGCCGGTTTTGAGCCAACCGGGGTAGACGGGTTGACGGTCCTTCCGCTGCACCGGCACGGTGAGGAATATGTCCGGATGCTGCGTTTTCAGCCAGGCACGGTGGCCACCCCGCACACGCATGTGGGGGGCGAAGAAATTTTTGTGCTCGAGGGGGGCTTTGAGGATGAGCATGGCCACTATCCGACTGGCACATGGTTGCGCAATCCAGACGGGTCATCGCATGCGCCTCGCTCGAACGAGGGATGTCTTTTGTGGATGAAGACCGGGCACTTGCCGCAATCATGAGAGGTAAGGTGGGGTGAACCCCCACCCTACCGCCTGGATCAGCCTGCGATCATCTCGGCCTGTTTCACGATCACCTCGGCCTGTTTGATCGAAGCGATATCGACAAGGCGCCCCTTGTAGGTGGTCGCCCCTTCGCCGCGGGCTTTGGCCTCTTCCATTGCGGCGAGGATCTCACGGGCCTCCTGCACGGCTTCGTCGGAGGGTGTGAACACCTCGTTAGCCAGGGCAATCTGTTTGGGATGGATGGCCCATTTGCCAACCATACCCAGAGTCGCCGACCGCAACGCCTGAGCGCGGAACCCTTCATCGTCGGAGAAATCACCAAAGGGACCATCGACCGGCAAAAGGCCATGCGTGCGGCAAGCGGCGACGATAGCGGCTTGAGCCCAGTGCCAGGGGTCGGACCAGTATTTCTCACCGGCGCGGTGCATGTAGTAGTTCTCCTGCGTGCCGCCGATACCTGTGGTCGCCATACCCATGGAGGCCGCAAAATCCGCAGCCCCGAGGCTCATCGCCTGCATGCGGGGCGACGCTGCGGCGATTTCTTCCACATGAGCGATGCCAGCTGCGGATTCGATAATCACCTCGAAACTGATCGGCTTGGTTCGGCCCTTGGCACGTTCGACAGCGGTGACCAGCGCATCGACGGCGTAGATATCGCCCGCACAACCGACTTTCGGGATCATGATCTGATCGAGCCGGTCGCCACATTGCTCCAGCAGGTCCACCACGTCGCGATACCACCAGCCAGTGTCGAGCCCGTTGATGCGTACCGACAGGTACTTGTTGCCCCAGTCGACTGTGTTGATCGCCTCGATGGCATTGGCGCGGGCCATGTCCTTGTCGGTTGGCGCAACGCTGTCTTCGAGGTCGATATTGATCACATCCGCTGAGGAAGCCGCCATTTTCTCAAACAGTTTGGTATTGGAGGCCGGTCCGAAAAGCTGACAGCGGTTCGGGCGGGCGGGGGCGGACGGTTGCAAACGGAAGGACATGATCGCTCCTCTCGGGTCATGAAATTGCGGAAATCTTGGCTCGTTCGGTATTAAATTGCGCAGACAGGCGCAAGGCGATTTTGCAGGTGCAGCACCGTGATCGAGCAGAGATTTTTCGTACGAAAAATCTTCAAGATGAGAAAATTCGTACGAATTTTCTATTCGGATGCGACGAAGCTGGTCGCAAACAGATGCGACCAGGCCAGGCATCGCCGACAGCGTGCCAGTCATGAAACGGGCATTGATCGACAATTGGGCGCTCTTTCTGGGCATGCTTCTTCTGATGGTGGCCAATGGCCTGCTGGTCACGCTTTTGTCGATCCGGGGGGCCGGGCTGGGGTTCAGCCCGCTGACGATTTCGCTCATGCAGGCCTGCTACCCGCTTGGCGCGCTCATCGGTACCGTTTCAGTTCCTCCAATGATCGCGAAAGTCGGTCATATCCGTGTTTTTTCGGCGCTTGCGTCCATGGTTTCGACCGCTGCGATTGTTCACCTGCTCACTTCCGATCCCTATAGCTGGAGCGCCATGCGTTTCCTCGCTGGCGTTTGTTTTCCGGGGCTTTACGTGGTCACCGAAAGCTGGCTGAACGCGAAGTCCGAAAACCGCATTCGTGCGCAGGTGCTTTCGATCTACTTCATCATTCAAACTCTGGGGCCAGCCCTCGGCACGGCGCTGGTGGGCTTTCCTGATCCGACAGGAAATCTGATGTTCGGCATCGTATCGGTGCTGATGTCTGTGGCGATTGTCCCGCTTCTTCTGTCGAACAATCGCGCGCCCGATTTCGAGGTGCCGGAACGGCTGGGTATCGCGAAGCTGTACCGGGTGTCGCCCATGGCGGTCCTGGGGATCTTCTTCATGAGCATATCGGTTTCGGCCTGGTTCATCGGCCTACCGCTCTATGCGCTCGGGCAGGGATATAGCGATGCGACCGCATCAGGTGCCCTGGTCGTGGCGATGATGGCCGCGGGGATTTCACAATATCCGCTGGGCTGGATCTCGGACAATACCGACCGGCGGTATGTGGTGATCGGATTGAGCGTGATTTCGGCACTGGCAGCCTTCTGGTTGATGATGGACCCGTCGCCGCGCTGGACGGTGATTGGCTTTGCGATCATCGCAGGGGCGACCTTGCCGGTCTATTCGATCCTGGCCGCCCACGCCAATGACCAGTTGCAGCCCGGTCAGGTGGTCCCGGCAAGCGGCACAATGGCGTTTTTGCTGCAATTCGGCCAGGTGTTCGGGATGTTGCTGGGTCCCAATGTGATCAGCATGGCCGATGGGCGTGGCCTGCAGCTTCTGGTGATGATCTTCGGGATCGGCGTGGCGCTTCTGGGTATTGCGCGGCGCGTCAGTCGCGAGGCCCCCGAAGACACCGGAGAAGTATTGGCAACCGGTGTGATCGGAATGGCGATGCCCGGTATGTTGCAGGCCGAAGTGATGACAGAGTTGAGCGAAGATAATTCGCCGGAATAGATATTTTTTCGTAGATTATTGCTTATATGTTTGAATTATCCTCCTGATCAACAAGACTTCGCGCGGAAAACATCCGAAACTGCCATCTGACATCGAATCCGAGGGGATGACGCCATGATTGAACACCCGTATCTGCTGTTTCTGGGCGACGCGCCCGATATGCTGGCCGCCAAGGTGGCCATCGGCATCCGCGACTGGCGGCCCGACTACGCTCTGGGGCAGATCCGTCTGCCCGGCTGCGGTGCCGATCTGGGACTGAAAGACCTGACGCTCGCCGAAGCCAAGAGCCTGGGCGCCAAGACGCTGGTGATTGGGGTGGCCAATCGCGGCGGGGTGATCAGCCCGGCATGGAAGGAAGTTCTTATCGAGGCGCTGGAGATGGGCTATGATCTGGCGTCGGGCCTGCACAATTTGCTCCGTGACGAGGGCGATCTGATGGCCGCGGCGCAAACCCACGGCGGCACGCTGCATGATGTGCGCGTGCCCTCTGTCGGGTACCCGATTGCCAATGGCAAGAAACGCACCGGAAAGCGCTGTCTGGCTGTCGGCACCGATTGTTCGGTCGGCAAGATGTACACGGCCATGGCAATGGAACGCGACATGGTTGCGCGCGGAATGAAGGCAACGTTCCGGGCGACCGGTCAGACCGGTATCCTGATCACCGGCCATGGGGTGCCGCTTGATGCGGTGATCGCCGATTTCATGGCGGGCTCCATCGAGTACCTGACGCCCGACAATGACCCCGATCACTGGGATCTGATCGAGGGGCAAGGCAGCCTCTTTCATGTCAGCTATTCCGGCGTGACCATGGCGCTCATTCACGGCGGACAGCCCGATGCGCTGATCCTGTGCCATGAGCCCACGCGCGAACACATGCGCGGGCTGCCCGAATACACCCCGCCCAGCTTGCAGGCGCTGCGCGACACCGCGCTGCCGCTGGCACAGATCTCAAACCCGGCCTGTCAGGTGGTCGGTGTGTCGGTCAATACGCAGCATTTGTCGGACGAGGATGCCAAGGCCTATCTGGCACAGGTCGAGGCCGAGATGGGCCTGCCCGCCACGGACCCGTATCGTTATGGGTCGGACAAGCTGGTGGACGCGCTCGCCGCGATCTGATCCAAACTCAGCGCCGGTGGTGTCTGAACGATGCCTCCGGCGGGAGTATTCTTACCAGGAAGAAGAGGTGAAGACATGAAGATCACCGTGACGCGGGATGTGTTCAAGCTGGCGCAGGTCTTCACCATTTCGCGCGGAAGCCGGACCGAGGCGAAGGTGCTGACGGTGCGGATCGTGCAGGATGGCGTGACAGGCTGCGGCGAATGCGTGCCCTATGCGCGCTATGACGAGACGCTGGAAAGCGTGGAGGCCGAGATTGCCGGGCTGCCGGACACGGTGAGCCGCCAAGCGCTCTATGATCTGTTGCCCGCGGGCGCGGCGCGGAACGCGGTGGATTGTGCCCTCTGGGATCTCGAAGCCAAGATTGCGGGCAAACGCGCCTGGGAACTGGCCGGTCTCACGGCGCCGGGCCCGGAGATTACCGCGTACACACTCTCTCTCGACACGCCTGAGAAGATGCAGGCGCAGGCGGCGCAGAATGCGTTTCGTCCGCTTCTCAAGATCAAGCTGGGCACACCGGATGACATGCCCCGGCTTGAGGCTGTCCGCGCGGGTGCGCCAGATGCGACCATCATCGTGGATGCCAATGAAGGCTGGAGTGCCGAGGTCTATGCCGATCTGGCCCCTCATCTGGTGCGGCTTGGGGTGGCGCTGGTGGAACAACCCTTGCCGGCAGCAGATGACGACGCGCTGATCGGCATGGAGCGGCCCGTGCCGGTATGTGCCGATGAAAGCTGCCATGACCGCGCAAGCCTGCCGCATCTGAAGGGCAAATATGACGTCGTCAACATCAAGCTCGACAAAACCGGTGGTCTGACCGAAGCCCTGGCGCTGCGCGAAGCGGCGCTGGCCGAAGGCTACAAGGTGATGGTCGGTTGTATGGTGGGCTCATCGCTCGCCATGGCCCCGGCCACACTGGTGGCCCAGGGCGCGATGGTGACGGACCTTGACGGCCCGCTCCTTCTGGCCGAAGACCGCGACAACGCTTTGACATTTGACGCCGCCGGGGTGCACCCCCCCGAAGCGGCCTTGTGGGGATGAAAGATATGCGCACAGTTTACGTGAATGGCGACTACCTGCCCGAGAATGAAGCCAAGGTATCGATCTTCGACCGGGCCTTCCTGATGGGCGACGGTGTCTATGAAGTCACCTCGGTTCTGGGCGGCAAGCTGATTGATTTCGACGGGCACCTGAAACGGCTGGATCGGTCGCTGAACGAGCTCGACATGCAAAAGCCCGAAGCGTTCGACGATCTTCTGGCGATCCATCGCGAGTTGGTGCGTATCAACGATGTCACTGACGGGATGGTCTATCTGCAGGTCACGCGCGGGGCGCCCGATGACCGGGATTTTGTCTTTCCCGACCCGGAAACGACCAAACCGACCCTGGTGCTGTTCACCCAGTCCAAGCCTGGCCTGGCACAAAGCCCGGTGGCCGATAAGGGCATTCGCGTGATCAGCATCGAAGACCTGCGCTGGCATCGTCGCGATATCAAGACGACGCAGCTTCTCTACCCCTCAATGGGCAAGATGATGGCCAAGAAAGCGGGCTGTGACGATGCCTGGATGGTCGAGGACGGCGCGGTGACCGAGGGCACGTCGAACAATGCCTATATCGTCAAAGGCAACAAGATCATCACCCGTGCCCTGTCCAACGACATCCTGCACGGGATCACCCGCGCGGCGGTCCTGCGCTTTGCCCGCGAGGCGCAGATGGAAGTGGAAGAGCGCAACTTCACCATCGAGGAAGCGCAGGGCGCGGATGAGGCGTTTATCACCTCGGCCAGTACCTTCGTAATGCCGGTGGTCGAGATTGACGGGGTGACCCTGGGTGATGGCACGCCGGGCGCACGGGCCAGGCGGCTCCGCGAGATCTACCTTGAAGAGAGCCTGAAAACCGCGATCTGATCTGATAGTCTGGGCATGGGGGAAGCAGAGGTTCCGGATCAGATCCGGGCCAGGAGGAACCTTTGGCCGAGACCTATGACCGGATTGGAAAAGGCTATGCCACGCGACGCAAGCCCGACGCACGGATTGCGGCGGTGCTTCATGCCGCGTTGGGCGATGCTCAAAGCGTGGTGAATGTGGGGGCGGGGGCCGGATCCTATGAGCCTGACCACTGCGAAGTGGTGGCGGCAGAGCCGTCCGCCGAAATGATCGCGCAACGCCCGAAAGGGTCAGCGCCCGTAGTGCAGGCCAGCGCTGAGGAGTTGCCTTTCGATGACCGGAGTTTTGACGCCGCGATGGCGGTGCTGACGGTGCATCATTGGCGCGATAAGGCCAAGGGCATGGCCGAGATGCGGCGGGTGACCAAGGGGCCGGTGGTAATTCTGACCTATGATCCCGGCTTTCGCGATTTCTGGTTGCTGGACTATTTCCCGGGGTTGATCGCACTGGACGAGGGGCAGATGCCGAAGCTGTCGGATTATGAGGCGTGGCTGGGATCTGTAGAGATCACACCGGTGCCGATCCCGCAGGATTGCACGGATGGGTTTCTGAGCGCGTATTGGCGGCGGCCTTGGGCCTATCTTGACGACACCGTGCGCGCGGCCATGTCACCTTTTTGGGCATTGGGGGATGTGTCGCGTGAACTTGCCCAGTTGCGCGATGATCTGGAGAGCGGCGCATGGGAGTCGCGCTATGGCAAGGTGATGACGTTGACCGAACGCGACTGCGGCTACCGGCTGGTGGTGGCGCGGTAGTGCACCCGGACAGAGGCGCGCCCCGGACCTGATCCGGGACGGGTGTTACAGAGCGTCCCGCAGCGGAGCCATGGCACGGCGATAGGCGGCCTCGATCGCGTCACGGGCGCGGTGGCGGCCCTGAATGACAAGGTGGCGGCCCGCAGACCAGACATCGCGCACCTTGCGGTCATCCCCGGCAAACACCCAGGTATCGAGCAGCATGTCACCGGATAGGCCCTCAAGGTCGATATGCTCCGCATCGAGCGCCATGAGATCGGCCCACATGCCTGGGGCGATCCGCCCTGTTTCGCGTCCAGCAGCCCTGGCCCCACCTGCGCAGATCGCTTCAAGCAGGCGGCGTGCGGTGGAGTGTTCGGGCGTGGCCAGCGCGGCGCGGGAACGGTCCCGCAGGCGTTGGGAATAGTCGAGCGTGCGCAACTCTTCCGACAGCGAGATGCGGATGTTGCTGTCAGACCCCACCGCGATCGAGCCGCCCGCGGCCAGCCAGCGCACACCGTCAAAGATACCGTCGCCCAGGCTCGATTCGGTGATCGGGCAAAGCCCCGCAACCGCGCTGGTGGCCGCAAGGCCGGTGGTCTCATGCGGCTCCATCTGGGTGCAGTGGATCAGGCACCATTGGTCACTGACCTCGACATTGTCCAACAGCCATTCCACCGGCCGCGCCCCCCAGGCGGCCGAGACCTCTTCCACCTCTTTGACCTGCTCGGCGAGGTGCAGATGGACCGGGCCTCTACCTGACAGCTCGGGCGCGCGTCGAATGTCTTCGGGGGCAACCGCGCGCAGGCTATGCGGCGCAATCCCAAGCACCGTATCGGCGGGCAGGCCGCTGATCGCTGCACGGCTCTCCTCGACCAGCCGGGCAAAGCGTTCGGGGTCGTTGCCAAAGCGGATCTGCCCGGGGCCCAGTCCGGACCGGTCGCAGCCGCCGAACTGGTATTGAACCGGCAGCAGGGTAAGGCCGATCCCGGTCTGTTCTGTCGCCGCTACGATCCGCTGCGCCATTTCCGAAAGGGTGTCATAGGGCATGCCGCCGGGCTGGTGATGCAAATAGTGGAACTCGACATTGGTGGCATAGCCCGCCTCCAGCATTTCCATCTGCACCAAGGCTGCAATCGCCTGTACCTGTTCGGGCGTCAGCCGATCGAGGAACCGGTACATGAGTTGCCGCCAGGTCCAGAACGTATCGCGCGGATCGGGGCCGCGGCGTTCAGTCATGCCCGCCATGGCGCGCTGAAAGGCATGGGAATGGGCATTGACCGGTGCGGGCAGCAGGATGCCGACGCGGACGCCCCCGGGCGCTGTGCCCGGTTCCGCGGATTCAATACGCCCGCTCGCATCCAGCGAAACCGTCACATCCTCGGCCCATCCCGCGGGCAGCAGGGCCGTCTTTGCCCAAATCGTGTCCATATCCAATTCCCGTGTTGACTCGATTAATATGTATAGACATAATAATCTGAACGACCCTTTGACGCAAGATGATAGTGACCGCGATGCTGCTGCGAAATGCAACGATTGCCACCATGAGGGATGGCGCGCCCTACGGGCTGCTGCGCCAGGCCGCGCTGTGGGTGAAGGACGGGCGGATCGCCTGGGTCGGCCCCGATACGGAGTGCCCTGCCGAAGCAGACGAGGGCGAGGATATGCAAGGGCGGCTGATCACGCCTGCGCTGATCGATTGCCACACGCATATCGTCCATGGCGGACACCGCGCGGGCGAGTTTGAAATGCGCCTCAACGGTGCAAGCTATGAGGAAGTGGCGCGGGCCGGGGGCGGGATCGTCTCGACCGTTACGGCCACGCGCGCGGCCAGCCAGGCCGAGCTTCTGGCCGGGGCCCTGCGCTTTGCCGATGCGCTGATCGCCGAGGGTGCGGCGGTGATCGAAGTCAAGTCAGGCTATGGCCTCGACATCGACACCGAGCTGAAGATGTTACGCGCGGCACGGGCCATCGAGGGCGCGCGGGACGTGCGGGTGAAGACCTCGTTCCTGGGCGCGCATGCCCTGCCGAAAGAGTATGACGGGCGCAAGGCCGAGTATATCCGTGAGGTTTGCCTGCCCGCACTGGAAGCCGCCCATGCAGAGGGCCTTGCCGATGCGGTAGATGGGTTCTGCGAGGGGATCGCCTTCTCTGTGGATGAGATCGAGCCGGTATTTGCGCGGGCGAAAGAACTGGGCCTGCCGGTGAAACTCCATGCCGAGCAACTCAGCCATATTGGCGGCACGCAACTTGCCGCGCGTTACGGCGCGTTGTCGGCGGATCACGTGGAATATGCCAATGAGGCGGATGCCCGCGCGCTGGCCGCAGCGGGCTCTGTTGCCGTGATCCTGCCCGGAGCCTTCTACACGATCCGCGAGACCCAGGCCCCGCCGATAGAGGCCTTCCGGGCGCATGCCGTACCGATGGCCCTGGCCACGGATTGCAATCCGGGGTCATCGCCTCTGGCCTCGCTGCTTCTGACGATGAACATGGGATGCACACTCTTCCGGATGACACCCGAAGAGGCATTGGCCGGGGTAACACGCAACGCCGCGCAGGCATTGGGGCTGACCGATTGCGGCGTGATCGCGCCGGGCAAGCGCGCCGATCTGGCGGTCTGGGACGTGGAGCATCCGGCGGAGCTATCGTATCGGATTGGCTTCAACCCGCTGAACAGGCGTATCTTTGGAGGCAAGCCGTGAGCGAGGTGTTGATACCGGGCGCGGTGACGCTGGCGCAGCTGGAACGCATCTGGCGAGGGCGGCTGGCGGTCTCGCTTGACCGCTCGGTGAAACCGGGGGTCGAGGCCGCGGCCGATCTGGTGGCGCGCGCGGCAGCAGGAGAAGACGCCGTCTATGGCGTGAACACGGGCTTCGGCAAGCTTGCCTCGGTCAAGATCCCGGCCAGGGACACCGCGCAGCTTCAGCGCAACCTGATCCTGTCGCATTGCTGTGGCGTGGGTGATGCGCTCGACGAGGCCACAACGCGGCTGATGATGGTGCTCAAGCTCATGTCGCTTGGGCGGGGGGCGTCTGGCGTGCGCTGGACCACCGTGCAGCTCATCGAAGATATGCTGACAGCGGGTGTGATCCCGGTGGTCCCCGAACAGGGCAGCGTGGGCGCATCGGGCGACCTTGCCCCGCTGGCACACATGGCAGCGGCGATGATGGGCGAGGGCGAGGTGACCTATGACGGCGACCGCGTGACTGCAGCTGACGCCTTGCGCGCGGCGGGGCTCTCCGCGATCGAGCTGGGGCCAAAGGAAGGGCTGGCGCTGATCAACGGCACACAATTCTCTACAGCATGCGCGCTGGTCGGATTGTGGGGCGCATGGCGCGCGGCGCAGGGCGCGATTGTCACCTCTGCGCTCTCGACCGATGCGATCATGGGATCGACGGCACCCCTAGTGGACGAGATACACACCCTGCGCGGTCACCGTGGTCAGATCGAAGCGGCGCGGGCGCAGAGGGCGTTGATGGAGGGTAGCGAAATCCGCGAGAGCCACCGCGAGGACGACACACGAGTGCAAGACCCCTATTGCATCCGGTGTCAGGCACAGGTGACCGGCGCGGCGATGGACCTGCTGCGCCGGGCGGGCGAGGTGCTGGAAGTTGAGGCCAACGCCGTCACCGACAATCCTCTGGTGCTGGTAAGTGAGGGGCGGATTGTCTCGGGCGGGAACTTCCACGCCGAGCCGGTGGGTTTTGCCGCCGATCAGATCGCCATGGCGGTGGCCGAGATTGGTGCAATCGCGCAGCGGCGCGTCGCGCTGATGGTGGACCCGACGCTCAGCTTCGATCTGCCCCCTTTCCTGACACCAGAGCCGGGGCTGAATTCGGGCCTGATGATTGCCGAGGTGACGACCGCCGCCCTGATGAGCGAAAACAAACACCTGGCAAATCCCTGCACGACAGACAGCACGCCGACCTCCGCCAATCAGGAGGACCATGTGAGCATGGCGGCACATGCCGCGCGGCGGCTGAGCCGGATGGTGCAGAACCTGAACACCATTCTGGGGGTCGAAGCGATATGCGCCGCGCAGGGCGTCGGCTTCCGCGCACCGCTGAAGACAAGCCCCCCCTTGCAGGCGGTTGTCGCACGGCTGCGGCAGGCGGTGCCCGTGCTGGAAGCGGACCGGTACCTGGCGCCCGATCTGCATTCTGCGGCCGTGATGATCCGGGAGGGCGATCTGGTCGCTGCCGCTGGCCTGAGCATGGAGTTGTAAGCGCGATGCGACCAGTGTCGAATGAGGACTTTTTCCAGGAAGAAGCAGGGGGGTGCCATGCAGCCGGTTGAGGTGGTGCAGGGCGACGGGCCGATTGTGCTGGGCCTGCCGCATACGGGGACGTATGTGCCTGCTGACGTGCGGGCAAAGCTGAATGAAACGGGTCGGGCGCTGGCCGATACCGACTGGAACATCCACAAGCTCTATGACGGTTTGCTGGAGGGTGTCACCACAGTGCGCGCGACCTTCCATCGCTACGTGATCGACGCCAACCGTGACCCGAGCGGGCAGAGCCTCTATCCGGGTCAGAACACCACCGGGCTTGTCCCGATGACGGATTTCGACGGTCAGGAGATCTGGTCTGTGCCGCCTTCTGGCGGCGAGGTAGAGTATCGCCGGGAGTTATTCCACGCGCCTTATCACGCCAGCTTGCAAAGTGAACTGGAAAGAGTGCGCGCAACGCATGGGGTGGCAGTGCTCTACGACTGCCACTCCATACGCTCTCGTATCCCGTTCCTCTTCGAGGGCGTACTGCCGGATTTCAACATCGGCACGAATGATGGCGTGACCTGTGCGCCCGACATAGCCGAACTGGTGGAAACGGCCTGCGGGCGGGCGGCGGGATACAGCTCTGTCACCAATGGCCGGTTCAGGGGCGGGTGGACCACGCGGCATTACGGGCGGCCGGACGACGGATGGCACGCGATCCAGATGGAATTGGCGCAATCAACCTACATGGACGAGGCCCCGCCCTGGCCATATCTCCACGATCGCGCAGATAGGCTCAGGGTGCATCTCAAGGACATATTGGCAGGGCTTGACGCCTGGGCGCGGGCGCAATCGACATGAAACCACTGGACGGGATCAGGGTGCTTGACCTCACGCGAGTGCTTGCCGGGCCCTATTGCACTGCGCTGCTGGCTGACCTTGGCGCCCAGGTGATCAAGCTGGAGCCTGCGCGGGGCGACGACTATCGCCATATCGGGCCCTTTCTCGATGGTGAAAGCGCGCTCTTTCATCTCAACAACCGGGGCAAGCACAGCATCGCGCTGAACCTGAAAGATTCCGAAGGGCTGTCTCTTGCGCGCGAGATCGCCGGTAAATGTGACGTGCTGGTCGAGAATTTCCGGCCCGGCGTCGCCGAGAAGATCGGGCTGGGCCCGGAGATTCTGCGCGAGGCCAATCCGGGGTTGATCTATGCGCGGATCTCCGGGTTTGGCCAGACAGGGCCGTTTCGCGATTTGCCTGCCTATGATCTGGTGGTGCAGGCCATGTCGGGACTTATGGCGGCGACGGGCGAGGATGGTGGCGCACCGCTCAAGACGGGCGAGTCGGTGGCCGACCTTTTGGGCGGGCTCTTTGGCAGCTGGTCGATCCTCGCGGCGCTGGTGCAGCGCGGTCGCACGGGACAGGGCACCGTGCTCGATGTGTCCATGTATGATGCGCTCTATTCGTTGCTGACCACCAGCCATGCCTTGCATTTCTATGGCGGCACATTGCCGGCGCGCGTGGGCAACCGCCACCCGCTTTCCACACCGTTTGGCTGTTTTGCCACGCAGGACGGACAAGTCGTGATCGCCGTGCTGACACCGGCACAATTTGCCCGGCTTGCGCAGCTCATCGGACAGCCGGAACTGCCCGAGGATGCGCGATATGCAACCGACGAGGCGCGTACGCAGAACGAGCCTAAGCTGAAGGCCATGATCGAGGCCTGGAGCCGCAACCAGAGCACCGAGGCGGCAATGGTGGCGCTGGCCGAAGCCGGACTTCCCAGCGCGCCTATCTGGGACATCGCGCAGGCCAGCACCAGCCCTCATGCGACGGCCCGCAACCTCGTTCAGCAAGGTGAGCGCCCGGTTGTCGGGCAACCTGTCTGGTTCGACGGAGAGAAACCGCTGGCGACGCGCGCGGCTCCGGGGTTGGCCGCGGATCAGGCGCAAGTGCTTGCCGAGTTCTGTGGGGTGGATGCGGAGCGGTTCGCAGAGCTAAAGGAAAAGGGTGTGATCGCATGAGCGACATTTGGCACATGCTGAGCGAGGAAGAGCGTCTGTTCTGCGACGTTCTGGAGCGGATCGTGAAGGAACGGATCGCGCCCAGGGCGGCGGAGACCGATGAAAGTGCGGCCTTCGTGCACGAACAGCTGGCCACCCTGGCCGAGGCCGGGATGCTGGGCGCGAACCTGCCCGAGGAGCATGGCGGCTCTGGCGTGTCTGCGTTGGCGCTCCTGCGCGCGGTCGAGATCGTGGCGGGAGGTTGCGGCTCGACCGCATCGGCCTTGACGGCGCACTACCTTGCCACGGATGCGATCCTCATTGGCGGAACAGATACGCAGAAAGCCGAGTGGCTGCCCAAGGCTGCGACAAGCCATATGTTGGGTGCCTTTGCCCTGACCGAGCCGACGGCGGGCAGCGATCCGGCCGATATGCGGACACGGGCCGTAAGGTCCGGGGACGGCTGGCACCTCAAAGGCAACAAGTGCTTTATCTCGAATGGCGGTGTCGCGGATTTCATCGTGGTCTTTGCCGTCACCGACCCGGATGCACGGCACCGCGGCATCAGCGCGTTCCTCCTGCCCAAAGGCACACCGGGCTTCGAAGCCGGGCCGCCCGAACGGACGATGGGGTTGAAGGGCGGGCATGTCTTCTCGCTTTCGCTCGACTGCCACCTGCCCGACACCGCTCTTGTCGGCGAGGCGGGTCAGGGTTTCAAAACCGCGATGCAGGTGCTCGACAATGGCCGCGTGGAAGTGGCGGCGCAATGTATCGGAATGGCACAGGCCGCGCTCGATGCAGCAAAGGACTATGCCAAGGAACGCGTTATCGGCGGTGAGGCGCTCAGCGACAAACAGGGCATTCGCTGGATGCTCGCCGACATGGCGCTTGAGCTGCAGGCCGCACGGCTCATGGCGCTGGACGCAGCACGCCAGCGCAGCCTTGGTCACCGCTTTTCCAAAGCTGCGGCCATGGCCAAGCTGAAGGCCTCAGAAGTGGCCGATATGGTGGCCGATACGGCGCTGCAGATTCATGGCGGCTATGGCTACACAAGAGATTTCCCGATCGAGCGGATCACCCGCGACCTCAGGATCATGCGCATTTACGAAGGATCTTCCGAGATTCAACGCAACATCATCGCCGGGCATCTGCTCGCCCATTAAGGAGATATGCAATGACCAATCCGCGTCACAATACCCGCGACATCTATCCCGATACCGGGGCCGAGATCACCGCGAAGCATTGGACCACAGAAGCGCCGATGCGCATGCTGATGAACAACCTGCACCCGGACGTGGCCGAGAACCCGCATGAGTTGGTCGTCTATGGCGGGATCGGCCGCGCGGCACGGACCTGGGAAGATTTCGACCGGATCGTCGCCACGCTGAAGGGGTTGGACGAGGACCAGACGCTGCTGGTGCAGTCGGGTAAGCCTGTGGGGGTTTTCCAGACCCACAAGGATGCACCAAGGGTGCTGATCGCCAACTCCAACATCGTGCCCCACTGGGCCAATTGGGACCATTTCAGCGAGCTCGATAAGAAAGGGCTGATGATGTATGGCCAGATGACGGCCGGAAGCTGGATTTACATCGGCACGCAGGGGATCGTGCAGGGCACTTACGAGACCTTTGCCGAGGCCGGGCGGCAGCATTACGATGGCAACCTCACGGGCCGGTGGATCCTGACCGGCGGCCTGGGTGGTATGGGCGGCGCACAGCCTCTGGCCGCGGTCTTTGCCGGTGCGTGCTGTCTTGCGGTGGAATGCGATGAGACGCGCGTCGATTTCCGCATTCGCACACGGTATCTGGACGAGAAAGCACATACGCTCGATGAGGCGCTTGAGATGATCGACCGCTGGACAAAGGCGGGCGAGGCAAAGTCAGTGGGCCTGATCGGCAACGCGGCGGATGTGTTTGCGGAACTCGTGGAACGCGGCGTGCACCCGGACATCGTGACCGACCAGACAAGCGCCCATGACCCGGTGCATGGCTATCTGCCGCAAGGCTGGTCCGTGGCCGAATGGCGCGCCAAACAGGAGAGCGATCCGAAGGCGGTGGAGAAAGCGGCCCGCGCAAGCATGAAAGTGCATGTGAAGGCGATGGTCGATTTCTGGAACGCAGGCGTACCGACGCTGGATTACGGCAACAACATCCGGCAGGTGGCGCTGGAGGAGGGGCTGGAAAATGCTTTTGCCTTCCCCGGTTTCGTGCCGGCCTATATCCGCCCACTCTTCTGCCGCGGCGTGGGGCCGTTCCGCTGGTGTGCTCTGTCGGGCGACCCGGAAGATATCTACAAGACCGACGCCAAGATGAAGGAGCTCTTTCCCGAGGACACCCATCTGCATCAATGGCTCGCCATGGCACAGGAGCGTATTGCCTTTCAGGGTCTGCCCGCGCGGATCTGCTGGATCGGCCTCGGAGAGCGGCACCGGGCGGGCCTTGCGTTCAACGAGATGGTGCGCAATGGCGAGTTGAAGGCCCCGGTGGTGATCGGACGGGACCATCTCGACAGCGGCTCGGTCGCCTCGCCCAACCGCGAGACCGAGGCGATGAAAGATGGCTCAGACGCCGTGTCGGACTGGCCGCTGCTGAATGCACTGCTGAACACAGCGTCAGGTGCGACATGGGTGAGCCTGCATCATGGCGGCGGGGTTGGCATGGGCTTCTCGCAGCATTCGGGCATGGTGATCTGCTGCGATGGCAGCGAGGACGCGGACCGGCGGCTGGAGCGGGTGCTCTGGAACGATCCGGCCACAGGCGTGATGCGCCATGCGGATGCGGGCTATGACATCGCGATTGACTGCGCCCGCGAGCATGGGCTGAACTTGCCGGGAATTTTGGGGTGATTGGTGCGTGAAATCACGCACCCTACGGGATGAAGATTTGAGTTTACGCTGAGACAGGAAACCAGATGGAATACGCACCGGGGCATGAGCCCTGCCCCCTGCCCTTTTCGCCGTTCAAGAGCTGCACCGTGCCGCGGCCGATTGGCTGGCTGTCGACGATCAGCAAGGACGGGGTTCACAACCTCGCCCCCTACAGCCAGTGGCAGAACCTGACCTACGATCCGCCGATGGTGATGTTTGCCGCCAATCAGCACGCCGACGGGCGACGCAAGGACACGGTGGTCAATGCCGAGGAAACCGGCTGGTTCGTCTGGAACATGGCCACCTGGGACCTGCGCGAAGCAGTGAATATCAGCGCCATGGCCGTTACCAGCGACGTGGATGAGTTCGAGCGGGCGGGCGTGACCAAGGCCGCCTGCACCGAGGCGCCGGGCGCTTATGTGGCCGAAAGCCCGGCGCAGTTCGAGTGCCGCCACATCGCCACGCATCGGCTTCCCGAGGACACGCCCGGCGGGTTTGTCGATGTGGTCTATGGCCGGGTCGAACGGATCCGGGTGGATGACGCAATGATCCAGCCCGACGGCAAGATGGACATTGCGAAAATCCAGCCCATCGCAAGAATGGGATATTATGACTACACCGTGGTGCGCGAGGTGTTTGAGATGCGCATCCCCGGTGCCAGCCAAGCAGAGGCAGACGGGCTGGAAGGCAAGAGCTGAATGATTTTCAACACGGAGGATAACGGATGAAACGACGTGACTTTATCAAGGCCGGGGCCATCGGCACGGCAGGGGCGGCGCTGGCCAGCCCGGCAATTGCCCAGGACATCACCCAATGGACCATGGTCACCGCCTGGCCCAAGAACCTGCCCGGGCCGGGGGTGGCCGCTCAGACACTGGCTGACAGAATCACCACGCTGTCAGGCGGGCGGCTTGAAGTGAAACTGCACGCTGCCGGTGAAATCGTGCCGGGTCGCGGTGTGTTTGATGCCGTTTCCGAAGGCACGGCGCATCTTTATCACGCGGTGCCCGCCTATTGGGGCTCCAAATCCAAGGGTATCCTGCTCTTCGGCTCGCAGCCTTTCGGCCTGCGCGCGGATGAACAAGTGGGCTGGATGGTCCAAGGCGGCGGTCAGGCGCTTTACGATGAGATGTATGGCCGCTTCGGCATCAAGCCCTTCCTCTGCGGCAATTCCGGCCCGCAGTGGTTCGGCTGGTTCCGGGATGAGATCAATTCCGTGGATGATCTGAAGGGCATGAAATATCGCTCCACCGGCCTAGCTTCGGAAATGTGTGCCGAAATCGGCATGGCGGTACAGGCGATGTCTGGCCCTGCGATGTTCCAGGCGCTGCAGTCCGGTGCGCTCGATGCCGGCGAATTCATCGGGCCGTGGACAGACTCGGCGCTCGGCTATCACCAGATCGCCAAGAACTACTACTGGCCCGGCATCGGTGAGCCGTCCTCGGCCGAGGAATGCGGTGTAAACGCGGCTGCCTATGACGCGCTCTCCGATGACCTCAAGCTGGTGGTCGCGACGGCCTGTTCCAGCCTCTACAACGACGTCTGGACCGAGTACGAGACCAAGCATGCCCGCGCGCTTGAAAAGCTTGTTGCCGAAGAAGGCGTGATGGTCCGCGAACTGCCGGAAAGCATCGTGATGGAGATGGGCAAGGCCGCCGATACGGTGATCGGTAAACTGCGCGACGACGAGGATGAACTGGTTCAGCGCATCGCGGAAAGCTTCGTGGCCTATCGCGAAAGCATCGGTCGCTACATGGTCTATGCGGATAACGGCCAGATGAACGCCCGTGCGAAAGTGCTGGGGTACTGATCAAGACAAGGGTGGTCCGGCAGCTTTGCCGGACCGCTTCAAACGGGGCTGGGGCATGGAACGACTGGCGGATCACCTCGACACTATCAATCGCATGGTGGGCCGCATCGTGCGCTGGCTCGCCATTGCGATGGTGCTGGTGCAATTCGGCATCGTTGTGCTGCGCTATGTCTATGGCATCAGCTTCATCGCGCTGAACGAAAGCGTGCTTTACATGCATGCCACGCTCTTCATGCTGGGGGCAGGCTATACGCTTCTGGTCGATGACCATGTGCGCGTTGATATCTTTCAGGCCAAAGCCAGCCCGCGCGGTCAGGCGCGGATTGATGTGTTTGGCCATATCGTCCTGCTGATCCCGTCGATGCTGGCGTTGCTCTACTGGTCCTTTCCGTCCGTTCGCAATGCCTGGGCGATCTATGAGGGCGCGATCTCGGTCGGCGGCATCCCGGCGGTCTTCCTGCTCAAGACGCTGATCCCGGCCTTTTGTATTCTGCTTCTCATCCAGTCGCTGGCGTGTCTGATGCGCAATATCGTCAGGCTCCGCACATGATCGCAGAATATCTCGACCTGCTTATGTTTGCTGCGCTGATGGGGGCGATCCTGCTTGGCTTCCCGGTGAGCTTTGCCATTGCCGGGACGGCCATTGCTTTTGCCTATCTTGGTTGGGCTACCGGTGCCATGCAGATCGGCCTGCTGGGCGCTTTGGGCCAACGGGTGTTTGGCGTGCTCACCAATGACGTGCTGATTGCCATTCCGCTCTTTGTCACCATGGGCGTGATTCTGGAGCGGTCGCATATCGCCGAAGACCTGCTGGATACGATGGGCCGCCTCTTTGGTCAGCTGCGCGGCGGGCTCGGGATTTCGGTGATCCTCGTGGGCGCCCTGCTCGCGGCCTCCACCGGCATCGTCGGGGCGACGGTGATCGCCATGGGCCTCATCGCCCTGCCCACCATGCTGCGCACGGACTATGACCCGCGCCTGGCCTCCGGGCTGGTCTGCACAGCCGGTACGCTCGGGCAGATCATCCCGCCCTCGACGCTCCTCATCATCCTGTCGGATGTCATGTCCTCGGCCTATCAACAGGCGCAGTATGAGCAAGGCAAGTTCTCGGTTGAAACCATCTCTGTCGGCCAAATTTTCGCCGGTGCGCTGATCCCGGGGCTCACCCTCGTGGCCATCTACATCCTCTATGTGCTGGGCCGGGGCCTTGTCCGCCCGCAGGACATGCCGCCCGCCCCCACCCCCGAGGGCCGCCCGCACTGGGCCGAGGTGGCCGGGGCCATCGTGCCTCCCGTGGTGCTGATCATCGCCGTTCTGGGCGCGATCCTGGGCGGTATCGCCACGCCGACCGAAGCCGCCAGCGTAGGGGCCATCGGGGCCATTCTCATGGCAGGGGCACGGCAAGGGGTGAACAAGAAACTCATCCTAGCCGGAGCCGCCGCCTTGCTTGTGCTCGCGGTCGCAGCCGGCCTCGCCCCCGTGCGCCTGCAACGTTCGGATGCCGGTGCGGGCGCGCTTGCTCTCGGCCTGCTTTACGGCGCGCTCGCCCTGCTGGGATTCACGGCAATCCTCGCCTCGCTGCGAAAGCTCCATACCGAGAAGATCCTTGCAAGCGCCGTCACCACCACCATGACAGTCAGCTCGATGATCTTTGCCACCATCCTGATGGCCTCCGTCTTCTCTCTCGTCTTCGTGGGACTGGGGGGTGAGGACCGCGTGGCGCATATTCTCGAACAGATGCCCGGTGGAGCCACCGGCGCTCTGATCTTCTCCATGGCTCTGATCTTCGTGCTGGGCTTCTTCCTCGATTTCGTCGAGATCACGGTGATCCTGCTGCCGCTTCTGGCCCCGATCCTCATCCTCATGGGGCATGACCCGGTCTGGCTCGCCATCCTCATCGCGATCAACCTGCAAACCTCTTTCCTCACGCCGCCTTTCGGCTTTTCGCTTTTCTATCTGCGTGGGGCCGCCCCCGACAGCGTGACCACCGGCATGATCTATCGCGGCGTCGCACCTTTCATTGTTCTCCAAATACTCGGAATCGCCACGATTTGGGCCGTCCCGGCACTGGCCACCTGGTTGCCGTCAGTCGTGTTCTGACCCAGAATTTTCGCAGAAAATTCTCTATCGCCAGAACCATTGCCGCAAACTGTGTTCCATGCTTATGTCCAGACATAAGACAGCCACATAGGTGCCCCATGTCGCAGCCTCCCACCAACACCCCGCCCGTCTATCTGGACTATCTCAACCGCTTCGATGTGGAGGCGCTGCACCTGACCGATGCCGAAATCCTCAGCGCGGTCGAGGATGGTCTCAGGATGCAGGGCGCGGGCGACACCTCGATCGAGCCCCGCATGCATATCCGCCCCCGCGCCGGGGTCGAGGGGCATTTCAACGTGCTGCGTGGCTGGATCGGCGGCGAGATCGACAGCGCAGGCACCAAGGTCGTCGGCGATTTCGTGGACAATTACACACAGGACCGGCCCAGCGAATACGGCCTGCTGACCCTCTTTGATCCGCGCATGGGCGCGCCCAAGGCCATCGTTGACGCGACCGGGATCACCGAGATGCGGACCGGGGCGGTCACCGCTTTGGGGGCCAAATATCTCGCGCCAGACAAGCCGAAGGTCCTGGGCCACATCGGTGCGCGCGGCACCGCCTATTGGAATGTGCGGCTCCTGTGCCATCTCTTCGACTTTGACGAGGTCCGCGTACATTCCCGCCGCCCCGAAAGTCGCGAGGCCTTTGCCGCCCAGCTTGAGGCCGATCTGGGCCGCAAGATCATCGTGACGGACAACTGGCAAAGCTGCCTCGAAGGCGCGGATATCATGGTCGAGGCCAGCCGCCTCAGTCAGCCCACGCCGCTGTTCAAGACCGAGTGGATCAAGCCCGGCGCGCTTGTCATCCCCTACGGCACCATGTCGGCGGTCGAGCTGAACCTGACCGATATCATGGCCAAGGTGGTGATGGACGACTGGGGTCAGGCGCGTGGCATTTTCGGTGCTCTGCGCGAGCACGTTGACCAAGGCAAACTGACCGCTGAGACGTTACATGCGGAGCTTGGTGAGATCGTGGCGGGCAAGAAGCCGGGGCGCGAAAGCGCGGAGGAAACGATCCTCTTCTGGCATCGTGGCCTGTCGCTCTCGGATATCGCGCTGGGCCATATGATGCTGGAAAAGGCCAGGCGGCTGGGCGTTGGCCAGCGGCTGAGGTTCTGGTGATGGACCTCTCGGCGCGTGTGACCCTTGCCCAATTCTGCGCCGCGCTGAAAAGCCATGCGCCGCTTGAGTTGCCCGAGACCATACGCCAGCGCATTATCGATGCACGCGGCCCGGTGGAAGAGCTGGCGGCGTCCGATACGCCGGTCTATGGACTGAACACCGGGCTGGGCGGCAACCTTGCCCATCGCATTCCGCCTGAGGACATCCCCGCCTTTCAGCAACAGCTTGTGGATGGGCGCAGCGTGGCCACCGGCCCGGCCCTGCCCGAGATCACCGGGCGCGCGATGCTGCTGGCGCGGCTTCTGTCTGCGGCTGCCGGGCGGTCAGGGCTGTCCCTTGAGACGGTCGAGCACATGCTTGCAGTCTACAATGCAGGGCTTGCTCCGGTGGTGCCCGAGTTCGGCTCGATCGGGGCCGCCGACCTGACGGTGAATGCGGTCTGGGCCAACGCGCTTCTGGGTCACGGGCAGCTCTGGCACAAGGGCGCGCGGCTGCCTGCAAGCGAGGCGCTGGCGCAAGCCGCGACGAGCGCACCGCCGCTGCAACCCAAGGACGCTCTGGCGCTCTGCAATACAGGGGCCTTCTCGACCGCCCGCGCCGCCCTGGCATTGCACGCCGCTCGGCAGGGGCTCGACATGGCGAAGGCGGCGGTCCTGCTCAGCTATGCTGGCTACGGCGCCAATCGCACGATCCTGCGCGAGGATATCAACGCGCTGCGGCCCGCACCGGGTCAACAGCAGGCCGCGACCTGGTTCCGCACCCGGCTCGAGGGGTGCGAGGATACCCCGCGTCGGGTGCAGGAAAGCCTGAGTTTCCGGC
Source organism: Roseovarius faecimaris (assembly GCF_009762325.1). Lineage (NCBI taxonomy): Bacteria > Pseudomonadati > Pseudomonadota > Alphaproteobacteria > Rhodobacterales > Roseobacteraceae > Roseovarius > Roseovarius faecimaris. The sequence goes on along the minus strand of NZ_CP034348.1, from coordinate 70,277 downwards.
TTGTCGCCACCGTCACAGGAGCGGCCGAAGATGCCCTCACCCGCGCGATTGCGATCTGGGAGGACGAGGCCAATGCCGGGGCCGACAGCCCAAGCGTGCTGGATGGTGGAGAAATGGCCTCGACCGGGCATTACCACGCGCCCGCGCTGGCGCTGGCGCTGGAGGGCGTGAGCCTTGCGATGGCGATGACCGCGCATGCCTCGCTGCAACGCACTCAAAAGCTGATGAACCCCGAATTGTCGGGCCTGCCGAAATACCTTTCGCCCATCGGCGGAGCCAGCGCCGGGATGGTGCCGATGCAAAAGACCTGCGCCTCGCTTCTGGCCGAGATCCGTCGCCATGCAATGCCGGTGGTGTTCGACCCTGCGCCGGTGTCGGACACTGTCGAGGATGTCGCCGCCCTCACCCCGCTGGCCGCGGCCAAACTCATCGACCAGATGCGCGCCTTTCACCTGCTTGCGGGCACCGAGGCCATGGCCGCCGCGCAGGCGATTGACCTGCGCGCACCAGAGAGGCTCAGCCCGGTGGTAAAGACCCTGCACAGCGCGATCCGCGCCGACGTGGCCATGCTGCAGCAGGATCGCCCTCTCGGTCAGGATATCGAACGAGCCGCCGAGACCCTGCGCCACATCGCACCCGGCCTGTAACCGGCACAGAAGTCTCTGCTTTCAATTGAACCCAAACTCCTGTATGGCCCGGCCATCTGAGACGTGATGCCCCGGACCCCGGGCACATGAAGGAATGATTGGGGTCGGCGGCAATGGGGCCGCCAGTGAAATGGGAGGACTCGGGATACGCCCGAGAGCGCCTCCAACGAGAAAGACGACAGATGTTCAACGAAGTGAAAAAATCGATCCAGTGGGGCGAGGAAACGCTGACACTGGAAACGGGCAAGGTTGCCCGTCAGGCGGATGGCTCGGTCATCGCCACTCTGGGTGAGACAAGCGTGATGGCCAACGTCACCTTTGCCAAGCAACCCAAACCCGGTCAGGACTTCTTCCCCCTGACCGTGCACTACCAGGAAAAATACTATGCGGCCGGTAAAGTGCCCGGCGGCTTCTTCAAGCGTGAGGCCCGGCCCACCGAGAAGGAAACCCTGACCGCGCGCCTGATCGACCGTCCGATCCGTCCGCTGTTTGTCGAAGGGTTCAAGAACGAAGTGCTGGTGATGTGCACCGTGCTCAGCCATGACCTCGTCAATGATCCCGACATCGTGGCCATGATCGCTGCCTCCGCTGCGCTGACCATTTCGGGCGCGCCCTTCATGGGGCCGATCGCGGGCTGCCGCGTGGGCTTCGAGGATGGCGATTACATCCTCAACCCGATGGTCGAGGACATGCACGAGCTGCGCAACAACCCCGACCAGCGCCTCGACCTTGTCGTCGCCGGCACCAAGGACGCCGTGATGATGGTGGAATCGGAAGCCTATGAGCTGACCGAGGACGAAATGCTCGGCGCCGTGACTTTCGCACATGAGCAAATCCAGCCGGTGATCGACCTGATCATTTCGCTGGCCGAGGAAAGCGCGAAAGAGCCGTTCGACTTCCAGCCGCCGGACTATGCGGATCTCTACGCTGCCGTGAAAGCAGCAGGCGAAGAGCAGATGCGCGCAGCCTTTGCGATCACCGACAAGCAAGAGCGCACCACCGCTGTTGCAGCCGCCCGCGAGGCGATCAAAGAAGCGCTGAGTGAAGAGCAACTGGAAGACGCCAATCTTGGCTCGGCCATGAAAAAGCTCGAAGCGTCCATCCTGCGGGGTGACGTGGTCAAAACCGGCAAGCGGATCGATGGACGCGCACTGGACACCGTGCGCCCGATCGTCTGCGAAACCGGCCTGCTGCCCCGCACCCATGGTTCGGCGCTGTTCACGCGTGGTGAAACCCAGGGCCTCGTGGTGACCACGCTGGGCACCGGCGACGACGAACAGATGATCGACGCGCTGCAAGGCACGTACCGGTCGAACTTCCTGCTGCACTACAACTTCCCGCCCTACTCGGTCGGTGAAGCCGGTCGCGTTGGCCCTCCGGGCCGTCGTGAGATCGGCCATGGCAAGCTCGCATGGCGTGCGCTTCAGGCGGTTTTGCCCGCAGCGACGGACTTCCCCTATACCGTCCGCGTCGTGTCTGAGATCACCGAATCGAACGGCTCCTCCTCCATGGCTTCTGTCTGTGGCGGCTCGCTGTCGATGATGGATGCGGGTGTTCCGCTCAAGGCCCCGGTGGCCGGTGTTGCGATGGGTCTGATCCTGGAAGAAGACGGCTCCTACGCGGTGCTGACCGACATCCTGGGCGATGAGGACCACCTCGGAGACATGGACTTCAAGGTCGCAGGCACCGAGAACGGCATCACCTCGCTGCAGATGGACATCAAGGTCGCGGGCATCACGCCCGAGATCATGAAGAAGGCCCTGGCGCAAGCCAAGGAAGGGCGTCTGCATATCCTCGGCGAGATGAACAAGGCGCTGAGCGAAGCAGGCGACTTCTCGATCCACGCGCCGCGCATCGAAACGATGCAGGTGCCCACCGACAAGATCCGCGAAGTGATCGGCTCGGGCGGCAAGGTGATCCGCGAGATCGTCGAAGTGTCGGGCGCCAAGGTCGACATCAACGACGATGGCGTGATCAAGATCGCCAGCCCGAACAACGAGTCGATCCAGAAGGCCTATGACATGATCCACGCGATCGTGGCCGAGCCGGAAGAAGGCGCCATCTACAAAGGCACGGTCGTTAAGATCGTGGACTTCGGCGCCTTCGTGAACTTCTTCGGCAAGCGCGACGGCCTGGTGCATGTCAGCCAGATCGAAAACCGCCGCCTGAACCATCCGTCGGATGTTCTGAAAGAAGGTCAGGAAGTCTGGGTCAAGCTTCTGGGCTTTGACGATCGCGGCAAAGTGCGTTTGAGCATGAAGGTCGTGGACCAGGAAACTGGCGAAGAGGCCAAGAAAGAAGAGAAAAAGGACAAGGACGACGATTGATCGTCACCCGCCTTTGAGTTGAGAAAGCCCCGGTGGAAACGCCGGGGCTTTTTTCATAGCCTCCGGGCCGGTCAGGAATGATCGAAGGGTTGCCAGGTTTGTTTCGCATGCAACAACAGAAGCAACTCACGTGCATGGGTGCCCCAATGGACATAAAGCTGCCTGAAATGAGTGTCCGCGCATTTGGCTCCGTGATTTTCAGCGACCCAAACCACATCCCGAAGGTCCGAGGTTATGTCTGCGATATCATCAATCGCATCACCCATCATCAACGTGCCAGCACCCTCAGCCAGCGGGTCGGCGATGGGGTACAGACCCAGATTTGGGAACCGCTTGGCGGTTTGATCGTAAACCGCTTTCCAATCCCTGTTTGGCGGATCGGTTGTTGCTTCTGGGGCTATGGCCTCGGTCGTCAGGTGGTAACTGGCAATCAGCGCATCAAGCAGTTCTATCAGCCGTGAGACGGTCGGTGGCTCGCCGGTCCAGACATCTTTCAAGAACTGATCCGCCGCGCGGACGGCTGCTGACTCTTCCATTCACTCTTGGTGGCACAGCTGCTTTTGCCGATCAACTTCTGAGCGCGGGCACTTTGGTCGATTTTATTGCGGAAATGCTGACATTATTTATCTACTCAGCCGGGCCATTCATTCTGACGTAACGTCAAAACCCCAAAAGGTAAGGTTTTCCTTACGGGACGAATCCCCGGTTTTTTCCCCATGAACCGCGCATGGCTTTGCTCGATAGTCCACGACAAGCGAAGCGTGTGATGTTCAGGTTAGTACAAAGATAACTAAAGCGGTGTAGCGAGTATCTGACACATGCTTTTGGTGCGCATCACTCACGGAAACGCGCACCACTAAGGCCCCGGTGGAAACGCCGGGGCCGTTTTCATATCGATGCGCTGCAAGGCTCCGGCAATCGTGTCCCCACGATACAACGTGACTCACGGTAGGTCAGCATGGGGCGCGCAGCCACATGATCGATTTCGCCGAACCGATGTCGGTCCCCGGCGCTCATCCGCCCGGCGGTTATGAGATCGGCCCGCGTGCCCATGAAGAGGCTTTCGCATGGCGCGCCCGCGGCATTCAGGATGTGATGCCGCGCGAGAAGCAGATGCACATAGGTGATGTCATGTCTGATCTGGAGGGTCACTCCAGGTTCGCCCAGCATCGCCTTGGCAGGCACCAGAACCTCGTGCGAGGCAAAGAGTAGCTCGGCCAGGGGCGAGCGCACCAGGATCCGGTGTTGTTGCGAAACAATCAGTTCCTGCGAATTGCCGATGGTTCCGGGCGCAAAGCGCACCGGTGCGGCGGCCCCAACCCCTTTCGCCCGCATATGCCCGGTCCAAAGCACCGGCTGATGCCCGCCATCGAGAGTGCAGACCGATTGCCCGGCTCGGATAAGACCCGCCGCGACGTGACCGCGCGGCGTGGAGATTGGCATGCTGGCCTCGAAACAGACAACCGTATGCGTATAGCTGCTGTTCTGATCGCTGACATAGAACTGAGGTGGAACGCCTCCGTTGAAACTGTCCCAATACCAGCTTTCGAGGTCAAAATCAGGGGTCCAGATGACCTGAACCAGCTCGCCATTCTGATCGAGCCCCTCGAACACGATAAGACCCCCGCCAGCGGGGGCTTCGTCGCTGCGGACAACCGTGGCGTCCTCGATACTGCCACCGCCACCGTTGCCGTCCCAGCTTATGTCGTAGGTATCACCCAATGAGAAGGTTTTGGGGTCCGGATCACCGTCATTGGAGATAATGACCAGATTGATCGAACTACTTGGCGGATAGTCGAAATCTGACCGGCCGGGTGTAGAATTGACATTGCTCCCGCTGGACACGGCAAACTCGTTATCCAGCGCGTTCCAAGTTTTTGCCATGCCTGTACCTCAAGAGGCGCACAGGATGGCATCGTAAGACCAACAACTGGTTTACCTTGTTCGCGTCACATCGTTCGAATTTGAATCAAACCGGCAGCGCCGTTGTGTTGACCACCGTACGCAGGGCAAAGCTCGACTGCATCTTCGACACGCCGGGCAGCCGGGTAAGGTACTGGCGGTGAATGCGCGCGAAATCCTCGGTGTTCTCCGCCACGATCTTGAGGATGTAATCCGCCGTGCCCGCCGTCAGATGGCATTCAAGCACGTCAGGAATGCGCGACACCGCCTTCTCGAACGCCTCAAGCACTTCGTCGGCTTGCGTGGCCAACGTGATCTCCACAAAGACTGTCGCCGGCACGCCCAGCTTGCGCGCGTCCAGCAGGGCGACATAACCTCGGATATAGCCCTCCGCCTCCAGCCGGTGCACCCGGCGGTGGCAGGCACTAGCCGAAAGATTGACCTCCTCGGCCAGATCCGCATTCGAGATACGCCCACGTTTCTGCAATACGGCGAGCAAGCGATGATCGGTTGAGTCGAGGGACATACGCGCAAATCCTTTCGTCAATATCCTATTCAAACGCATTATTCTTCGCAAGATACTCGTGATCCTGCATGAATTTTCAATCCAATTGCGTGCAGCTTGCGGCATTTTGCCCGCATATGGAGCGAGGAGAAACCCCATGAAAATCGGATGCCCCACCGAGATCAAACCACAGGAATTTCGCGTCGGGATGACCCCGAACGCCGCACAGGAGGCCGTGGCCCATGGCCATGAGGTGATAGTTCAATCCGGTGCCGGGAATGGCGCTGGCTTCACCGATGCCGACTATGTAGCTGCCGGGGCGCATATCCTCGACACCGCCGAAGAGATTTTCGCCATCGCCGACATGATCGTGAAAGTGAAGGAGCCGCAGGCGGTCGAGCGCAAGATGCTACGCGAAGGCCAGTTGCTCTTCACTTATCTGCACCTCGCGCCCGATCCTGATCAGACCCATGATCTGCTGGCGTCGGGCTGCACGGCGATTGCCTATGAAACCGTGACCGACGACCGTGGCGGTCTGCCGCTTCTGGCCCCGATGTCGGAAGTGGCCGGGCGGCTTGCGCCGCAGGTCGGTGCCTACACGCTGCAAAAGGCCAATGGCGGGCGCGGTGTGCTGATGGGCGGCGTGCCCGGCGTGGGTCCGGCCAAAGTTCTGGTGATCGGCGGCGGTGTTGTCGGCACCCACGCAGCCAAGATTGCCGCAGGGATGGGCGCGGATGTGACCGTGCTTGACCGCTCGCTGCCGCGTCTGCGCTATCTCGACGATGTGTTCGGGCATACCTTCAATACCGGCTATTCCTCTGCCGGTCTGCTGGCCGAACATCTGACCCAGGCTGACATGGTGATCGGCGCGGTGCTGATCCCCGGTGCCGAAGCGCCCAAGCTGGTCAAGCGCGAGCAATTCGCGTCGATGAAACCCGGCGCTGTGCTGGTGGACGTGGCGATTGACCAAGGCGGCTGCTTTGAGACGTCCAAGGCAACGACCCACGCCGATCCGATCTATGAAGTGGACGGGATCATGCATTACTGCGTGGCCAACATGCCCGGCGCCGTGGCGCGCACCTCGACGATCGCGCTCGGCAATGCCACCATGCCCTTCATGCTGGCGCTGGCCGACAAGGGCTGGAAACAGGCCTGCGCCGATGATGCGCACCTGCTCAACGGGCTCAACGTCCATGCGGGCAAGCTGACCTACTACGCGGTCGGCAAGGCGCTCGGGATCGACGTGATCTCGCCGCAAATGGTGATCAAGGGCTGATTGAGCCGATCCGGGGCAGGCCAGTGACTGGCCTGCCTCAGATCATGCTCATACCGTCACATCAACACTTTCCTGAAGCAGCTCCAAGGCCGTCTCGGCACCGGTGGTCACGCCGCCGGTGATTGTGGCCGCTTCGCCAAATCCTGCCTCAGCCGCTTGCACCGGGTCAGGGTCAGGTGCGGTTGCACCGTCATCCGGTGGGGTGTCTTCCACAGCGGGTGGCGGCGGGATCATCGACTCGAACAGGGTTGCCGGGTCCACCCCGTGCGCCACCGCCGAGGCGGCAAGGCCCTGTGCGTTTTTGGGCAGAACCGCGCCCGCCTCTTTCGCGGCTGTGACCGCCGCCTTGGCCATGTGACCTACTGATTGGGCTGCCTTGCCAGGCCGCACCATGTTGTTCGCACTGCTGATTGATGAAACATTCATGCCCTAACCTCCGATCTGGATGTGCCCGCATCCTGGATCGTCAGGGCCTAACATTCCGTGAAACGCGGGCAGGCTTGCGCGTAAATGAGACTCGAATTTTATCGATCGATATCCGCGCCGCCCTCCGCAATGCGCCGCGCGACGAACGCCTCCATCTCTTCAAGCCGGTCTGCGGGCAGGGGCGGAGGTTCATGCGCGGCCACGGTATCGTGAAAGATCCGGTTGGCGCGTTGCGTGGCATCGAGTGATCCCCGATCAGTCCAGTTTTCGAAATTGGACCAATCCGAAAGAAGCGGCGAGTAGAACGCTGTTTCAAACCGCTCAATCGTGTGTTGCGTACCAAAGAAATGACCGCCATGGCCCACATCCCTGATCGCGGCCAGCCCCAGCGTGTCCTCATTGACCTCCAGCGGCTTGAACAGCTCCGCGAACATCTGGAGCATCTCCACATCCATGATGAACTTCTCCGCCGAGGCCGTCAGCCCGCCCTCCAGCCATCCTGCCCCGTGCAACAACAGGTTCGTCCCCCCCATCAGTGCACCCCAGAGCGACATCTGCATCTCATAGGCCGCCTGCGCGTCGGGTGCGTTGGAGGCGGTAACACCAGACGAGCGCAGAGGCAGATTGTAGCGCCGCGCAAGTTGGCCCGAGGCAAAGGCCGCCTTGACATATTCCGGAGTGCCAAAGGCGGGCGCGCCGGATCTCATGTCTACATTGGAGGTGAAACTGCCATAGACCACCGGCGCTCCGGGCCGCACGATTTGCGACAGACTCAGGCCGGCCAGTGCTTCGGCATTTTGCTGCACCAATGCCCCCGGAATCGTGACCGGGGCCATGGCGCCGGACAAGGTGAACGGGGTCAGAACCATCACCTGCCCGGCCCGCGCCGCGTCGATGATCCCGCGGCACATCAGCAGATCAAGCATCAGAGGCGAGTTGGAGTTGGCCACAGAATAGCTACAAGGTGTTTCTGCAAACTCCTCATGGCTCAGCCCCTGCGCGATGCGGATCATCTCATAGGCGTCGGCCACGGCTTCGGTGCCGCGAAAGAAAACGAACGGCACCTTATCCGTGAGGGTCAGCACCGATTTGGTCATGGCGAAATGGCGCAGGCTAGGCGGGATGTCCTGTGCCTCCACGAAGGGGCCGATCATATGGATCACGTCAAAGGCCTGGGAGACGCGGCAAAAATCATCCAGAGACGCCAGAGTACCGGGGCGCCGCCCGCCTTGCAGATCGGAGAAGTTGGGCGTGCCCCCCGTGGTGCAGATTCCCACATGTTTGCCGCCCAAGGTCACCTGCCGGTCAGAGCCGCGACCATGCAGCGTAATCTCGGCCGGGGCTTTGGCGATGAGCTCCATCAGGGCGTCGGGGTCAAACCGGATAATCTCGCCCGGCGCCTCTGTCATGCCCGCAGAGACATAAAGTGCGCGCGCCTCATCATTCATCACGTGGATGCCGACCTCTTTCAGTACAGTCAGCGATGCCTCGTGAATGGCCTCGATCTGATCCGCGCTGAACTGTTCGACCGGCGCATAGGGGCGCACCCATTGCCGCCAGGCGCGGTCAAACGTCTTGACGGCCGGAGTGGCCCGTTTGGCGGCGCGGCCACGGCGGCCGCCGGTGCGGGGTTTGGTGGTCATGGCGGTCATGGCGCGTCTTTCTCGATCATCGCAAGGAAGGCCGCCCCGGTTGCAGGGTTGATGTCGCGGCCGGTGAAGCATTTGAAATAGGCGTCGAGATAGGTCTTCCGCTCGCTCAGGCTCTCGTGCTCATCCACTTTCAGCGCGTAATAGCTGAGCTGCGTGAGGTAGATAACGCGTGCGCGGATGAAGGCCTCGGGCTGCGTGTAGCCCTGCCTCTCGAAAAAACGGGCAATGGAGGCGATACGGGCGTCATCCTCGGCCCTGACCGTGTTGTTCAACGTGGTGTCGCGCCGGGCCCAGTCACGAATCGCCTGGTCCAGCGCGGGGTCGAAACGGGTATGGTCGACCCAGACCGAAAAGAGCGCAAGGATGCCATCGTCAAGCGTAGCCACATCGCGGATCGCCTCGACCATCACCCCGGTATTGCGCGCGCGCCATTCGGCCAGAAGCGCCTCTGTCAGGGCTTCGCGGCTTTCGAAATGCCAGTAAAAGCTGCCCCGCGTAACGCCCAGCGCCTTGGCCAGCGTGGTGATCTGCACCGCCTCGATCCCCCCCGACTTGAGCGCCTGCAAGGCTGCTTCAACCCAATCGGCGGCAGTCAGGCGGTTGGCGGGTTTCGGTGTGGCAAGCAGGGTCATGCAGGGTTTCCAAACAGGGTTGTATGGAAACATACAGGCGTGTATTGTGCCCGTCAACGCCCGTCCTCATGGGAGATGACACATGACCAAGACCACCCCCGCCCGCGTCGTGCCGTTTGATCAGCTCGACTTTGCGCCGCGCTTTGATTACGGCCATATGGCCAAGGTGACCGAGGTTATCGGCGGCGGCGACGGCTCGCTTCTGGGCACCGGGTTCGGCCGGTTCGAGAACGCCGAAATTCCCTGGACGGTGAAATATGACGAGGTGCTTCTGGTGCTGGAGGGCGAGGTGACCGTTCGCACCGCAGAGGGTGATTTGACAGCGGCGCCGCGCGATTGCATCTGGTTGCCCAACGGCACGGAGCTGACCTATATCGCTGAAAGCGCGCTGGTCTTCTATGCCATCCAGCCAACCAACTGGGCGGAGGAATAGACCGATGCAGATCAATCGCCTGCCCAGGGATGACAAGACCAACGGCTGGAGCGCGATCCTGCCGCCGCGCGCCGCGCATCCGCGTGTCCAGGGCGACATCAGCGCCGACTGGCTGGTACTGGGCGGCGGGTATGCCGGGCTCGCCGCAGCACGGCGGCTGGCTGAAAATTGCCCGGATCAGCAGATCGTGCTGGTGGAAGCAGGCGAAGCGGGGGAAAACGCCTCGGGCCGCAACTCGGGCTTCGGCATCGACCTGCCGCATAACGTAGGCTCCTCGCTGGACGAACTGGAGGGATCGCACCGCTTCATGCGTCTGGCGCGTATGGCGCTCGATCATCTCGAAGACGTTGTCACCACCCATGATGTCCAATGCGACTGGAAGCGGGCGGGCAAGTATCACACCGCCGTTTCTCCCAAAGGGACACAGCAGGTGCTGGAGCCCTTCCGGCGCGAGTTGGAAGCCCTGGGCGAGCCCTATGACTGGATCGAGGGCGAGGCGCTGCGGGGTAAACTTGGCTCGTCGCATTTCACGGCCGCCGTCTATACACCGGGCTGCGTGTTGATGAACCCGGCGGCGCTGGTGCGGGGGCTGGCGGATACACTACCCGAAAACGTGACAATCTATGAGAATTCGCCCGTCACCGAAGCCATTTTCCAGAACGGCGTGCATCTGAAGACGCGCGACGGATCGGTGCGTGCGCCGAAGATGATCATGGCCGCCAATGGTTTCACCGAACAATTCGGGTTCCACCAGCGCAAGTTCCTGCATCTGGCGGCGCATGCGTCCTTGTCGCGGCCCCTGACCCCGGCCGAGCGCGACGCCTATGGCGTGACCGAAAGCTGGGGCCTGACCCCGGTCAATGCCTTTGCGGGCATCACAATGCGCTACACCGATGACCACCGGATCCTGATCCGGCAGGGGCTGCGCTATTGTCCGTCACAGCGGGTCTCGGCCTCGGAACAGGCCGCGGTTCGCTTGCAGCACAAACGGCTCTTCGATCAGCGGTTTCCGATGCTGCCCGAGGTTGAGATGGAACACACCTGGACCGGCTTCGTCTGCCTGTCGCGCAATGGCGCCCCCGCCTTCGGGCAGATCGCGCCGAATATCTGGTCGGCGGTCTGCCAGAATGCTGTGGGTGTGACCAAGGGAACCTTTGGCGGGATCCTGGCGGCAGACATGGCCTGCGGGCGGGACAATCCGCTCATTGCCGACATGCTCAGCCTGGGCGAGCCTGAGGTGCTGCCACCCCGGCCCTTCCTCGATATTGGCGTACGCGCGCGGTTCCAGTGGGAGCTTTTCTTCAACCGCCACGAAGCCTAGGCGTGCTGCTCATCCGCCCTGGCAGGCGGCTTCGCGAGGCGGGTACGCAAGGGCCCGAAGAGCGGCTCAGCGCGGATGAAACCGCGCCATCTGCCGGGTGATATTGTCGAAATTCGCATTCTGCGCCACCACCGGCGGCGCGGTCAGCTCGACCAGCGCGGTCTGTTCAAGAATCGCGCGCGCAGCCAGTTGTACCTCCATCCGCGCCAGGGCGGCCCCAAGGCACATATGCATCCCCAGTCCGAAGCCCAGATGCCGGTTGGCCGTGCGATCCGGGCGAAATGCATCGGGGGCCTCAAACACAGAAGGGTCGCGATTGGCGGCACTCAGCCACACCACCACCAGCCCTCCCTTTGGAATGGTCACGCCGCTCAGCTCCACATCCTCCAGCGCGAAGCGGTCGATATTGCGGATCGAGTTGCGCAGGCGGATGGTTTCCTCCACCGCGGGATTGGTCAGCTCCGGATCGGCCCTGAGTCGCGCGGCCTGCTCGGGAAACGCGTCCAGCAGGCGCACGAAATTCGTGATCAGGTTGGTTGTCGTCTCATTTCCCGCCAGCAGGAGCAGCATGACCATCGACAAGACTTCGCTTTCAGAGAGCCGCTCGCCCTCCACCTCGACCGACGCAAAGGCTGAAATCAGATCCCCCTCGCGCGGGTTGGCCTGCCGCTCACGCAGGTATTCGCGGAAGTATGCGGTCATCTCCAGCCCGGTTAAGCGCCCGCGTTCCACCATCTCCGGATCGAGCGCCGCAAGCCAGGTGGAGGCGCCGGAATTGTCCCCCAGAACGGCCGTCCAGCGCCTGATCTGCGGCATGTCCGCCAGCGGCAGACCCAGAACGCGCGTGATCATGGCAACGGTGATCTGCGCCGAGAATTCTTCGACCAGATCGAACTCGTGCCCTTGCAACGCCCGCGCCATCTGCGCCGCGACCACTTGGGCCAGAGCAGGCCGGAAGCTCTCTATGAACTTCGGCATGAACACCCGGTTCCCGATCATCCGCAAACGGCGATGCTTGTCGCCCGTGGCCGAAATCATGTTGTTGAACAGGAAAGACAGGTTGGCCTCGGCCAGCTCTCCCTCCCCCTGCAAGGCCCGGTTGGACGAAAACAGCTCGGGGCTCAACAGCACTTTCTGCACATCCGCATAGCGCAGCACGTGCCAGCTTGGCATGACACCGGGGTTGAGAGGCACAACGCCTTCACTCTCCCGCAGTTCGGCGAGGATCGGATAAGGATCGGCGCGGAAGACCGCACTTGTCATGGCGTTGAAGTCGGGATGACCCATCAGTTTCCGCTCTCCCCGTTGCGCGTGGCCTCGTCCACATCGTGGCTGTCCCAAAACCCGATCAGAATGCCCAGTTCCAACTCCTCCGCCCCGCTGCCAGTCTGCGCATCGTAAGGCGCGGTGATGCGGCTGTGCGGGTGCCGCGCCCAGCGATTCAATACTTCGCCAAGCCGCGCGCACTCGCTCTCATGGGTCGGATCGGCCCCCAGATCATGCAGCTCATCCGGGTCTGACTTCAGATCATAGAGCATCGGGCGGAAGCCTTCGGCATGGACATATTTCCAGCGCCCGTCATGCACCATGATCAGGCGGCAGTCCTGCGGCGACTGGTCAAGAATGGCCTGCGCCCGGCGGCTGGAATAGTCGTACTCGCTGATTACATGCCCACGCCACGGCACATCCTGCCTTCGAACAAGCGGCAGAAGCGATGCCCCTTCCAGAACATGCGGTTTGGGCGCCCCGCCTGCCACTTCGACAAAGGTTGGCAAAAGGTCGATCGCCTCGACCAGCGCCTCGCTCACCGTGCCGCGCGTTACGTCAGCCTCGGGCGACGGGTCCACCACGATCAGGGGCACGCGCACGGACGGGTCGTGAAACATCTCCTTCTCTCCCAGCCAGTGATCGCCCAGGTAATCGCCATGATCCGAGGTGAAGACGATCAGCGTCTCATCGCTGCGCCCGGTCTCCTCCAGCCAGTCCATAAGCCGCCCGATCTGGTCATCCAGCTGCGTGATCAGCCCCATGTAGGCCGGGATCACCCTTTGGCGCACTTCCTCGCGCGCAAAGACCTTTGAGAACCGGTGCTGATGATAGGCGGCCAGCACCGGATGGGCATCGGACAGCTCTGCCTGGCTGCGCACCGCCGGAAGCACATGTTCCGGCCCATACATATCGTGATAGGGCGCGGGCACGATATAGGGCCAATGCGGCTTGATATAACTCAGGTGCAGGCACCACGGATCATCCCCAGCCCCGGCGATAAACTCCATCGCGCGGGTGGTGGTATAGGGCGTTTCGCTGTCTTCGTTTCGGATGCGTGCGGGTTTGTCGGCGTGTTCCATCAACCAGCCGGAGAGGATCTCCCCCTCATCGCCCTCGGCCGAATTGGCCCATTGCTCCCACGGGTTCGGCCCGCCATAGCCCAGCCCGCGCAGATAGTCCGCATAGGGCGCGGGCTCCGGCACGGGATCGGGATGCAGACCGTCCAGCCTGTCCCAGATCTCGAAACCACATTCGGCCACCCGCGCCCCGATCCCCGATGCCGGGTCCAGGCCCAGCCGCCTCATCCCCTCCAGATCGGCGCGCATATGGGTCTTGCCACACAGCACCGTGCGCATGCCCAGTTCGTCCAGATGATCGCCCATGGTCCATTCGCCCACGCGCAACGGCACACCGTTCCAAGTACTTCCGTGGCTGCGCGGGTAGCGGCCCGTATAGGTGCTCATCCGCGATGGCCCACAGATGGGGGATTGCACATAGGCCCGGTCAAAACGGATGCCCCGCGCGGCCAGCGCATCGATATGCGGCGTGCGGATATGCGGATGACCGGTACAGCCCAGATAGTCGAACCTGAGCTGGTCAGACATGATGAAGAGGATGTTCTTTGGCATTCTGACCGCTACGTTAGACGCCTCCGGCCCCGCCCTGCAACGAAATCCCTTGAGGCCCGCGCGCGCCGCCGCTATTTCCGCAAGCAAAGGAGCCGCACCCATGAGCCTGAACAGCTACGGACATCTCTTCCGCGTCACCACTTGGGGCGAAAGCCACGGGCCTGCGCTTGGCGCGACGGTCGATGGCTGCCCGCCGGGCGTGCCGGTGGATGAGGCGTATCTGCAGCAGTTCCTCGACAAACGGCGCCCCGGTCAGAACAAGAACATGACCCAGCGCAACGAACCCGATGCGGTTCAAATTCTGTCAGGCGTGTTCGAGGGGCAGACAACCGGAACACCGGTGCAGCTGATGATCGAGAACACCGACCAGCGCAGCCGCGATTATGGCGAGATCGCCCAGACCTTCCGGCCCGGTCATGCCGATATCACCTATCACCAGAAATATGGGCTGCGCGACTATCGCGGCGGCGGGCGCAGCTCGGCGCGCGAGACAGCAGCGCGGGTGGCGGCAGGCGGGCTGGCCCGGGCAGCTTTGAAGGAACTGGCCCCGGGGATCGAGATCAAGGGCTACATGACCCGCATGGGGGAGATGGAGATCGACCGCAGCGCCTTTGACTGGGACGCAATCGACAGCAATGATTTCTGGATTCCGCAGGGGCCGGAGGCAGCTGCCGCGTGGGAGGCGTATTTGCAAAAGCTGCGCAAGGATCACAACTCCGTCGGGGCCGAGATCGAGGTGGTCTGTCGCGGGGCTCCCGCGGGACTGGGCGCGCCGGTCTATGGCAAGCTCGACACCGATCTCGCCGCCGCCATGATGTCGATCAACGCCGTGAAGGGCGTGGAAGTGGGCGAAGGCATGGCCGCAGCAACCCTCACCGGCACCGAGAATGCCGACGAGATTTTCATGGGCGAGAACGGCCCGGAGTATAGCTCCAACCATGCGGGCGGTATTCTTGGGGGCATTTCCACCGGACAGGACATCGTCGTGCGTTTCGCGGTCAAGCCAACGTCGTCGATCCTGACCCCGCGCAAATCGATCCGCATGGATGGCAGCCCAACCGAGGTGGTCACCAAGGGGCGGCACGACCCCTGCGTCGGCATCCGCGCCGTGCCTGTGGGCGAGGCGATGATGGCCTGTGTGGTCCTGGATCATCTGCTGCTTCATCGTGGGCAGGTGGGCGACGGGCCGCGCGGAACAATCGGGTAGGACGTAAGAAAATTCGTACGAATTTTCTTTTGCGCTTAACCCCGGGGAGTGCGCTGCTTCGACAATTGCACCGCCAGGATGCCGCCCATGATCACCACCACGCCCACCATATCACTCAGCCGCAATGCCTCGCTGAGGATCAGGGTCGCAATGACCACGCCGAAGAACGGGTTGAGAAAGTGGAAGGTCGCCGCCCGTGTGGCCCCGATCCGCTGAACCAGGATGAACCAGACGAGGGTTGCCGCCAACCCAGGCACGAGCGTCGTATAGAAAAAGGCCGCGACAAGCTGCCAGCTCCAGGTGACGTGGAACGTCTCAAGGCTCACCGCCGCGACGCTCAGCACCGCACTGCCCACCAGCATTTGCAACCCCACCACCATCAGGAAGTTGCCCCCTGACGTGGCGCCGCGCACCGCGAGCGTGGCGAAGGTCAGAGCGATAACACCGCCCACACACAGCAGGACACCGTAAAGGTCCACTCCGCCCTGAAACCGCGCGCCCATGATGATCGCCACCCCAATGACCCCGGCAACCAAACCGGCGAAGGCGAGCCCGCTGATCCGCTCACCAAAGATCACCCAGCCTGCCAGCGCCACGAGAAGCGGCATGGTCGAGGCAATGATGGCCGCGAGCGACGCCTCGATGGTCTGCATGGCGACGAAGTTGAGCCCCAGATAGAGCGCGTTCTGGCAGATACCGAAAATCACCGTCGCCCGCCATTGCGCCGGGGTCAGCCGCCAGGATTGCCCAAGCATCCACGCGATCAACACACCCAGAAGCCCGGAGATCAGAAACCGGATACTCAGCGCCGTCAGAGGCGGTGCCGAGGCCACGATGATCCGCGCCGAGGTGAAGGCGCTCGACCACATGACACAAAAGGCCACGCCCATGATAATGGCTCTGATATCCATGACCGCCCCTTGTCACACCGACCCGCAAAAGAAAAGGGCCGCGCATTGCGGCCCTGTCCAAAACTCGAAAAGCGCAGGCTTAGCCGTTCACGCTGTCCTTCAGCTTCTTCGAGATGGTCATCTTGACCACCTTGTCCGCTTCTTTATGGATTTGCTCGCCGGTGGCAGGGTTGCGCACCATGCGTGCGGGGCGCTCACGGCAGTAGATCTTGCCGACGTCGGGCAGGGTCACGGCACCACCGCCCGCCACTTCGCGGGTGATGATCGAGGTGACGGCATCCAGCGCGGCTGCTGCGGATTTCTTGTCGCTGCCCATTTCCTCGGCCAATGCTGCCACGAGCTGAGTTTTGGTCATCGGTTTTGCCATTTTGTGGTCTCCTTACACTGCCCGACTTGGGCCTCATGCCTTATATTTAACGCTATCTGGTGTTTGAACACAACAAATAGAGGCACACAAGGGGGTATTTTCCCCTATTTTGTGCTGCTTTTTGCCCCTCAGAGGAAGGCCGTCTCGTCGAAACTACGCAATTTGCGGCTGTGAATGCGCTCCAGGGGCATTTGCGCAAGGGATTCCATCGCCCGGATTCCGATCATCAGATGCCGTGAGACCTGCGTTTTATAGAAATCCGAGGCCATGCCCGGCAGTTTCAGCTCCCCGTGCAAAGGCTTGTCCGACACGCACAGCAACGTGCCATAGGGCACCCGGAACCGGAAGCCGTTGGCGGCGATGGTCGCGCTCTCCATATCCAGCGCCACGGCGCGGGACTGGCTCAGCCGCTGTACCGGGCCGGAATGGTCGCGCAGCTCCCAGTTGCGGTTGTCAAAGCTGGCCACAGTGCCGGTGCGCATCACGCGTTTCAGCTCGTATCCCTGAAGCTGCGTGACCTCGGCCACCGCCTGCTCCAGCGCGATCTGGATTTCCGCCAGCGCGGGGATCGGCACCCAGCCGGGCAAATCGGCATCAAGCACCCCGTCCTCGCGCAGATAGGCATGGGCCAGCACGAAATCGCCCAGGCTCTGCGAGTTGCGCAAGCCCGCGCAATGCCCGACCATCACCCAGGCATGCGGGCGCAGAACGGCAATGTGATCGGTCGCTGTCTTGGCGTTGGACGGCCCCACCCCGATATTGACCAGCGTGATCCCCGACCGGTCCGCCCGCTTCAGGTGATAGGTGGGCATCTGAGGCAGCTTGCGTGGCGGCGCGATCTTGGTGTCGGCATCCGTGATCTCGACATTGCCCGTCGCCACGAAAGAGGTGTAGCCGCTCTCCGGATCGGCCAGCATTTTCCGCGCGTAGGCCTCAAACTCCGAGACGTAAAACTGGTAGTTGGTAAACAGCACGAAATTCTGAAAATGTTCGGGGTCCGTGGCGGTGTAATGCGCCAGACGCGCCAGAGAGTAATCGACCCGCTGCGCGGTGAACGGCGCCAGCGGCTCTGCCTCGCCCGGCTCTGGGCGGTAGGTGCCGTTGACGATGTCATCGTTGGTGATCTTCAGGTCGGGCACATCGAACACGTCGCGCAGGGTGAAATCGGCCGCGCCCTGCTGGGGCACATTGATCATCGGGTCATTGGCCACGGCGAAATGCACGGGCATGGGCGTGTCCGAGACCTGCACCGTGACCGGCACGCCATGATTGCAGAGCATCAGGTCGATCTGCTGTTCCAGGTAATTCCGGAACAGATCGGGGCGGGTCACGGTCGTCGCATGGGTGCCGGGCTCTGACACGTGGCCAAAGCTCAGACGGCTGTCGATCTTGGCATAGCTTGTCGTCGTGATCCGCAGCTCGGGATAAAAGGCGCGGATGCGGTGATAGGGCGGGGTGCCCTGCATCGCCCCGGCAAACCGCTCGCACAAGAAGCTGACCGCCTGACCGTACAGCAGACAAAGCCGGTCCACCGCCGCCTTCGCGCTGGTGAATTCCTCGGGGCCGGGGCTATCGGGCGTGTCGATCTGATCCTGAAACGGGCTGTGCGGCATATGGCTATCCTTTGAGTGGGCGCACGTTGACATGGGGCGCAGGCACAATCAAGCTGAGCCGGACAGCGCGGAGGACAGCATGGAGTATGACACGGTCGGCGCAGAGGCGTTTGGCGCATCGCTGCGCGGGATCGGGCTGAACATCCTTGTGCGCGATGTCGCGGCAGAGGTGGCGTTTCTGCAAGACGTGTTCGGCATGCTGGTCCGTCAGCCCACCGCCGATTTCGCGATCATGCGCTATGGCGACCAAGTCTTTCAGATCCATGCCGATCACACCTATCATTCGCACCCCCTGCCGGGGCTTCTGCCCGAAGCGGGCGCGCGCGGGGCGGGGGTGGAACTCAGGCTCTATGACACCGACCCGGACGAGGCCGCTGCACGGGCGGAGGCGCATCACGGCGCGCATATCCTGCAAGAGCCGACAGACAAGCCGCATGGCCTGCGCGAGGTTTATATCCTTGATGCCAATGGCTATGCGTGGGTGGCGTCACGGGCCTTGTGACAAGGGACCACGCGCCGTGCGCCACGCCTGATCCTCTGCCATCTCTTCGCGCAGCCACTCCGCAAAAGCCTGAGCGCCCGGCAGTTCGGCCACCAAGGGCGCTGTGATCAGGTAATAGGCCTCCTGCATCCTGGCGCGATGCTCCAACACCGGCACCAGCCGCCCTTGGCGGATCATATGCCCGGCCACCGTGTCATGCGCCATGCACACCCCCGCCCCGGCCACGGCGGCACTCAGCGAAATGGCGTAGGTTGAGGCGAAGGTCACCGGCAAACCGGGCCAGATCAATCCCTGATCCTCATACCACGCGCTCCAGGTGCTCAGCAGGTTGGCCACGTCAAAGAGGTTTTCCTGCGCCAGCCCGTCCAACGTCCCGGACCAGCCGGGCGCGGCCACCGGATAATAGCTGTCAGTGCAAAGCCGTTCCGCCGACACGCCCTCATAGGGCCGCACCGAATAGCGGATTTCGACATCGGCACCCGAGACGATCCCCTCCTGCGGTTCCCATTGCTCAGCAATGATATTGAGCCGCACGCCGGGATGGCGCGCATAGAACCGGCCCAGCCGCGGGGCCAGCCAGAACGTGCCGAACGCCATATTGGTATGCACCTGCACCACCGTCTCGCGGCCCCCGGTCACCGCCAGCGTCCCGCGCGACAGCGTGCGGAACGCATCACGCACGATCGGCAGGTAGGCGCTGCCTGTCTCGGTGAGGTCCAGCACACGCGGACGACGATGAAACAGCGCCCGGCCCAGATACCCCTCAAGCGATTTGATCTGCTGGCTGACGGCGGATTGGGTCATGTTCAACTCTCCGGCCGCGCCGGTAAATGACAAGTGCCGTGCCGCCGCCTCGAACGCGCGCAGCCAGTTCAGCGGAGGGAGGGGCCGCGCCATGTCATAACCTATCCATTAGTCTGACTTATAGCATGCCTGCGTTTTTTTCGTTGGTAAAGCGCGCAAGGCTTGGGCAGGTTATGTCAAACCCGATAAGGAGGCCCGTCATGTCCGTCACCCAACTGCACCGCAATATGGAACACTGGCAAGAGCGTGTGGAACTTGCCGCCGCCTTCCGCTGGACCGAGCGGCTGAACCTGCACGAGGCCGTGGCCAACCATTTTTCGCTCGCTGTCAACGAGGACGGCACGCAGTTCCTGATGAACCCCAACCAGATGCATTTCAGCCGGATCAAAGCCAGCGACCTGTTGCTGCTCGACGCCAATGATCCTGCCTCAATGGAAGGCCCCGACGCGCCCGACCCGACCGCCTGGGGCCTGCATGGCGCGCTGCACCGGCTCTGCCCGCACGCGCGCTGTGCGATGCATGTGCATTCGATCCACGCCACCGTTCTGGCCAGCCTCGCCGACAGCACCCTGCCGCCGATCGACCAGAACACCGCCACCTTCTACAACCGCGTGGCCGTGGACGACCATTTCGGTGGGCTGGCGTTCGAGGAAGAAGCCGAGCGTTGCTGTTCCAACCTGTCGGACCCCTCCAAGACGGTGCTGATCATGGGCAATCACGGGATCATGGTGATCGGCCGGACCGTGGCTGAAACCTTTAACCGGATGTATTACTTCGAACGCGCGGCCGAGACCTATATCAAGGCGCTCTGGACGGGGCAACCGCTACGGGTCCTCTCCGATGAGATCGCCGAGAAAACCGCGCAGGAGCTGGAAGATTACCCCGGCCAGGCCGAAAAACACCTGTCCGAGCTGATGGCTATCCTCGACGAGGAAGGCGCCAACTACGCCTCGTAAGCTACACCACTCCGGGCCTGACACGGGGCCCTTGCTTTGGGGAGATCCCGATGACCGACACCGATCCGTCCAAATCCCGTGACTGGAACTATCACCCTGACCTGCCGCTGCGGGACCCGTCGGTGTTTCGCTGGCCACCCGAGCCGGGCTATCTCGCCCGGTGGTTCGGGCGCAACTGGCTGACGCTCAGCGAACGGGTGATGATGGTGCTGCTCGCCGTGGTGTTGTGGCTGTTCTTCTACCCCGCGCTGGAAACGGCGCAGAGCTTTGCCTGGGGATGGATCGTTCAGAGCTGGGCCGTGACCTTCGCCATCACCGCGCTCACCGCAGGGGCGCTGCATTGGTATTTCTACATCCGCAAGGGTCAGGGCATGCGCCTGAAGTTTGACAGGCGCGGGCAGGCCAAGGGTAACAAGCTGTGGAACTTCTCCGACCAGGTGCATGACAACATGTTCTGGTCACTGGGCAGCGGCGTGGCGATCCTCACCGGGTTTCTGGTGATCACGATGTGGCTCATGGCCAACGGCTATGCCCCCACGATCACCCCCGCGGGCAATCCGATCTGGTTCGTGCTCAGCCTGATCCTTTTGCCGATCTGGTCGGCGTTTCATTTCTACTGGGTGCACCGCCTGCTGCACGTCCCGTTCCTCTACAAACGCGTGCATTCGCTGCATCACCGCAATGTCAATGTCGGGCCATGGTCGGGCTTCTCCATGCACCCGGTCGAACACCTGCTCTATTGCTCCAGCCTGTGCATCCACTGGATCGTGCCAAGCGACCCGATCCTGCTGTTCTTCCATGTGATCTATCTCGGCCCCGGGGCGGCAATGACCCATGCCGGCTATGAGGATCTGTTGATCAAGGACAAGCGCCGCCTCGCGCTCGGAACCTTCTATCACCAGCTGCATCACCGCTATTACGAATGCAATTACGGCAACCAGGAAATGCCCTGGGACCGCTGGTTCGGAACGTTCCATGACGGCAGTGAAGAGGCCACACGCATCACCCGCGATCGCAAAAAGAAGATGCACGCCTGATCTTGCCAAGGCGCCGGTGCCGCGTCACATAAAGGGCATGAAGAAAACGCTTTTGTCTTTCGGTCACGGTTACTCCGCCCGCGCGCTGGCTCGGCTTCTGATCCCGCAGGGCTGGACCATCTTCGGCACCACCCGCAACCCCGACAAGGCGGACAGGCTCAAGGCCGAGGGGGTCATCCCTGTTCTCTGGCCCGATGGCGACCTGTCAGCCGCTTTTGAGAACGCCACCCATCTCCTGGTCTCCGCCGGACCGGGGCCGGAGGGCGATCCGGTTCTGAACCGCTATCGCGACGAGATCGCCGCCCGCACAGGACAGTTCGAGTGGGTGGGCTACCTCTCGACCACCGGCACCTATGGCGATCATCAGGGCGGATGGGTGACGGAGGACACGCCGCTCACCCCGTCCACCGAACGCGGCCAAATGCGGGTGGAGGCAGAGGCGGCGTGGCAAAGCATTCCCGGCCTGCCTCTGCACATCTTCCGGCTGGCCGGGATTTACGGCCCCGGACGCGGCCCGTTCTCCAAGGTGCGCAATGGCACCGCGCGCCGGATCATCAAGGAGGGGCAGGTGTTCTCGCGCATCCATGTGGAGGATATCGCCCAGGTGCTCGCCGCCTCCATTGCCCGGCCCAATCCCGGTGCGGCCTATAATGTCTGCGACGATGACCCGGCCCCGCCACAGGATGTCATCGCCCACGCGGCCGAGCTTCTGGGCGTGCCGGTACCGCCTGCCATTCCTTTTGAGGAGGCCGAGATGTCGCCCATGGGCCGCAGCTTCTATGCGGAATCAAAGCGTGTGGACAACAGCCGCATCAAGGACGAACTGGGCGTGACCCTGCTCTACCCCGACTACAAGGCCGGGCTGGCGGCGTTGCTCGCGGCCGAACAGGCCACATCGTAGGGCGCGCATAAAAGACGCGCCCCGTACGAGACGGCTTACGGCGTGAATTTATACGTCATGCAGGCCGTGTCCGGATCGAACGCCTGCCCATAGGCAATAAGCTCGGGGTTTTCGAACCCGGCACACAGCCTAAAACCCTTGTCGGACAGACGCTCGTAAACATATGCCTCGTTCGAGAACGGGTCGATGCGACGGGGTGCGGGCGCGCATTCGGCGGGCGTGCGTTCTTCCGAAGGCAACGCATCGGGCAGCACCTTGTCATTCACCCGCGCCAGGCAGCGTACATGGCCATTGAGCTTGGAAAGATCCGACATACGCGCCTTGTCGCGCTTTTCCTGCTTGCCGGTGGCCGGTCCGCCCACGGCCCAGATCCCCGCCGCAATCGTCAACAACACGACCACGCCAATCACGTAAGGGGGCGCGTCATTCGCCTTCATGCGCATCCTCCGTCATATCCGCGCGGAAGTAGAAAAAGATCATGCCAGCCACGACCGCCACGACGATGACTTTGGACAGAACCCGCGCATCCAGATCTCCGTTGAGAAAGGCGTAGATCGTATAGATCAGGTTGCCCAGTAGGGTGATTGCCGACAAAAACAGCGTGATATACCCGAACCATTTGCGCACGCCCGACCGCCGCCGACCCTCATTCGCACGGATACGGCGATTGGCCTGCCGGTTGAGCCACGCAAAAAGCGGGAAGAAGACGATCAGCGAGGCAATTGAGAACCGCATGGTGCTGCGGCTGCCATAGGTACGGCGGTCCGCTATGTCAGGGATCCACTGATCAATCAGGTGAAACATCAGAGCGGTGACATGCCAGGCGGTCATGGCCAATGCGATGAACATCAGCCCATAGAGGAACGCCTCACGTGCCGAAACAAACGGGCGCGGACGCGGCACGGGTGGGCTAAAGTCCACCTCCGCCCATGACCCCAGCGCCTCGCGGATTTCCGGCGCACTCCATCCCGCCTGCGCAAGAGCCGCACGAATGTCATCGCGCGATCGCCCGGCGTTCAGAGCATCGCGCACGAAAAATGCCAATTGGTCGGAAGGCTTCATCGTCTCACCCGGTTGCTCTGCCTGTGCTCACTGTGACAACGCGCTTGGCATGATGCAAGATGTGTGACGTCGTTCCTCAGGCGGCGTGAGTTCACGAAACCCGGCATGTCCTTCTATAGCTGTGCAACGGCCTCGGCAAATTTCTCGACCTCCTCGCCGGTGTTGAAATAGTGCACTGATGCCCGCGTCAGCCCATCAGTCAGCCCCCGCGGCACCATATCGAGCCGGGCCGAGGTGGTCAGCGCAACCGAGACATTCATCCTCTGCGCCTTCAGGGCCTCATAGATCGCCGACGCGCTTTGGCCGTCCTTGGTGAAGGTGACGATCCCGCTCTTGCGCGCGCCCTGATCCTGCAGGGTTACGCCCGGAATATCCGACAGGGCCGCCCGAAGCGCGCCCGAAATCTCCGCCACCCGCGCCTCGATCGCAGGCAGGCCGACCGCGCGGGCATAGGCCACAGCGGCGCCAAGACCGATCTGCCCGGCCATGAACCTCTCCCAGTTCTCAAAGCGTCTGGCGCCCGGCGCCCAGTCATAGCCGTCATCGCGGCTCCAGGTGGCGGCCCGCAGGTCAATGAAGGGCGGGTCCGTCCGGTCCGCCAGGGCCCGGCGCATATAGAGAAACCCCGTGCCGCGCGGTCCGCGCAGATATTTGCGCCCGGTACCAGACAGCACATCACATCCGATGCGCTCGACATCCAGGTCGATCTGCCCGACTGACTGGCAGGCATCGAGCACATAAATCAGCCCGTGCTCACGCGCGACGCGGCCCACTTCTTCGACCGGGTTCACCAACCCGCCCTGTGTGGGCACATGGGTGATGGCGATTACGCGCGTACGCGGCGTGATCAGACCCGCGATCGCCTCAACGTCGATCTGGCCGGTTGCGTCGGATGGCACCAGGTCAATTTCCACGCCACGCCGCTGCTTGAGCTGCAGGAAGGCCAGATAATTCGACACATATTCCGAGGCGTGGGTGAGGATCCGGTCGCCTTCCTTCAGGGGGAGGCCATAAAAGGCCATATCCCAGGCACGGGTGGCGTTTTCCACATAGGCGATCTCGCCCGGATCGGCATTCAGCAGCCCGGCGAATTCCGTGTAGAAGGCAGCAAGCTGGCTGGCATTCGTATCTTCGGCCTCATATCCGCCGACACTCTGTTCCAGCGCCAGATGCGCGCTCATCGCCAGATAGACCGGTGTCGGCATCAACGACGCCCCGGCATTGTTGAAGTGGATCATGTCGGCTGTGGCCGGCGTCTCGGCGCGCAGGGCGTCTATGTCCATCAGGGCTTGTCCTCACCGACATTCTCGGCAAACGCCACCTTGAACGCCGCCTGCGTCTCGGCGCTGGCTTCGGTCTGATAATTGGCCTTCCAGTCGTCCATGCTCATGCCATAGAAAATTTCGCGCGCCTGGGTTTTGTCCATCTCGATGCCGCGCGCATTGGCCGCCTCCTGGTACCAGCGGCTCAGGCAGTTGCGGCAGAACCCGGCAAGGTTCATCATATCGATATTCTGCACATCGGTGCGCTTTTCCATCAGGTGTTCGCGCAGCGCACGGAAGGCGGCCGCTTCAAGCTCGATACGGGTCTGGTCGTCCATCATCATCCTCCTCGATATCGGTCACAACATGCGTTTGAGATAGGGCTGATGCAAGTCCGTCAATCGCACCGTCAGGCTGCCCACATCCGACAGCGCCTCCTCAAGGCAGGCAAGGATGATCTCGGCCATTTCCTGGCGCACCGCATCTGACCGCCCCGGCAGAAGCAGCAGCGTCGCATGCGCAAAACTCTGCGGGTCCACCCCGATGCGCGAGGCCGTCGCGGCAATGGTGCGCAGACGCACGGTGTCGGGGCCGTTGACATGCGGGTGATGGGCGAAACGCTCCCAAAGCGTGTCACACAGGGCTTGCAGGTCGTGGCTGCTCTCAAGCCCGGCGGAATGTTCGATAACGATATGTGGCAAGTCTGCTCCTCCGTTTCGCGGCATGGTGCGCTGCAAACGGGATCAGAGACAAGCGCAATCCATCAGCCGAGGAACTGCGCCACCACGCGGACAAATGCTCCGGGGACATCTTCAAGCGTATAGCCTCCGGGTTTGAGCGAAATCGCCCAGAGGATAAGGGCACCGGAAGAGATGATGGTGAAAGCGGCAACGCGGGGCGCCCGGCCTTCGGAGATCGCAGACAGGATTGAAGGGACCGAAAAAACGCCCAGAATTACACCTATGACGAGGACCAGATCGGGGTCCATGTGCCCCTCCAAATTAAATCGAAACAAATCGCGTGAAGCTTAGCCCGGATCAGTGGAATAAAGCAAACTTTCCTGACAGGGCGCGATGCGAAGGATATTCGTTGTGCCCGGCACGTTGAAGGGCACGCCTGCGGTGATCACGATCTGATCGAGCGCCTCGGCATAGCCCTGCTCGCGCGCTGCTCGGGCGGCGGAGATCACCGCGCTTTTGAAGCGTTCCAACTCCCCGCACAGCACGCAGTTCACCCCCCAGCTCAGGGCCAGCCGCCGCGCCGTGCCGCGCAGGTTGCTGAGCGCCATGATCGGCACGCGCGGACGTTCCCGCGCGGTCAGCAGCGCCGTTGTCCCGCTCTGCGTGAAACAGCAGATCGCCTTGATATCCGTCGCCTCGGCAATCTCGCGCGCCGCCGCCACGATCCCATCGGCGACCGAGCGGCGTTCGATACGGCGCGAGGCTTCGATGATTTCGGTATAGGTGGGGTCGCTTTCCACCTCGCGGGCGACATTGTCCATCGTGTGCACTGCCTCGACCGGATAGTCGCCCGCTGCCGATTCGGCCGAAAGCATGATCGCATCGGCCCCTTCATAAATGGCCGCCGCCACGTCCGACACTTCGGCGCGGGTGGGCATCGGGCTTTCGACCATGCTTTCCAGCATCTGCGTGGCCACGATCACGGGCTTTGCCGCAGCCCGGCATTTGCGCACCAGCCGCTTTTGAATCGGTGGCACGTTCTGCACGGGCAGTTCCACACCCAGATCGCCGCGCGCCACCATGATCCCGTCCGAGGCGGCAAGGATATTGTCGAACCACTCGACCGCCGAGGGTTTCTCGATCTTGCTGAGGATCGCCGCACGACCATCGCAGAGCTTGCGCGCCTCCTCCACATCCGCCGCACGCTGCACGAAGCTGAGCGCCAGCCAATCGACACCAAGCTGGCAGGCAAATTCCAGATCGGCGCGGTCTTTCTCGCTGAGTGCTGCCAGCGGCAGCACCACATCGGGCACATTCACGCCTTTGCGATTCGAGATCGTGCCGCCGGTGATCACCTCTGTCTCGGCATAATCCTTGCCGCATTCGGTGACTGTCAGACGGATCTTGCCGTCATTCACCAGCAGGCGCGCACCCGGCTCCAGTGCTTCGAAAATCTCCGGATGCGGCAGGCAGACGCGCATCTCCGTGCCAGGGGCCGGGTCAAGATCAAGCCGGAAGGCCGCCCCTTCGACCAGCTCTTCCTCGCCATTGGCAAACTCACCGACGCGCAGCTTCGGCCCCTGCAGATCCGCAAGAATACCGATGGGACTGTCCAGATCATGCTCGATCTGACGGATGATGCGGTGCTTCTCGCGGATGCTGTCATGGTCCCCGTGGCTCATGTTGAGCCGGAACACATCCGCCCCCGCCTCGTGCAGCGCGCGGATCGTGTCGTAATCCTCGGAGGCCGGGCCCAGGGTGGCCACGATTTTCACATTGCGGAAGCGTCTCATACGGCATGTCCTTCTGCGCCCAGCGACCGGGCTGCTGATTGATCCTGTGAACAGGCTGGCCATACGACCGAAACCTGTCAATCGGTGTGACGCGAAACGCGCGGGCTACACCGCAAATGACGTTATCGCTAACAACGGTCTTGCGGCCTTATTGCCCAATTCACATTCGCTGGCAACTGTCCTAAAGGCATGGCCAAAGGACGTAACACTTCGATGACATATCACCCCTTCGAAATCGTCGGCGCGGACCGCCCCGAGCGCTGGCTGGTCACCTGCGATCACGCGGCCAACACTGTCCCGCCTTTCGTGAATGGCGGCACGCTTGGCTTGCCCGAAGAGGAAATGGGCCGCCATATCGCCTATGATGTGGGGGCCGATGGGCTGAGCCGGGAACTGGCGCGGCTTCTGAACGGGCCTGCGATTCTATCGAATTTCTCGCGGCTGGTGATCGACCCGAACCGGGGCGAGGATGACCCGACCCTGCTGATGAAGCTTTACGATGGCACGATCATCCCCGGTAACCGGTATGCCGATGAGGCCGAGGTGCAAAATCGGCTGAACAAATGCTACCGCCCCTATCACACGGCGTTGGCCGAACTTGCTGCAAAACGCGCCGATACGGTGATCGTGGCCGTGCACAGCTTCACTCCACAGCTCAAGGGGTACGCCCCGCGCCCCTGGCATGTGGGCCTGCTTTATGCCGCCGATACGCGGCTGGCACGGCCATTGGCAGATCTGTTGCATGCCGAGCCCGATCTCTGCGTGGGTGAGAACGAGCCCTATGGCGGCCACCTGCCCGGCGATGCGATCGCCCGCCACGCCATCGCCTATGAGCGCCCCAACATCCTGATCGAGCTGCGCAACGATCTGATCCGCTCGCCTGAGCAGCAAGCGGCCTGGGCCGCGCGCCTTGCGCCGATGCTGCAAGAGGCCGCCAATCGCGCGGGCGTCTGAGCCGCGACAGGCGATTCCCCTCTTGCCTAACGGGACGGTCCGGCGTATATGCCAGCCTTCACCGCGGGACCGGCCAGAGTGGCATGCCGAGTCGCGCGTATACCGTCCGAAGTCAAGAGGAGCCGGAAATGCCCAAAATGAAGACCAAATCGAGCTGCAAGAAGCGGTTCAAGGTGACGGCCAAGGGCCGCGTGGTGGCCGCTCAGGCCGGCAAGCGCCATGGCATGATCAAGCGCACCAACAAATTCATCCGTAACGCGCGTGGCACCACCACGCTCAGCAAAGCCGACGAAGGTATCATCAAGCCGATGATGCCCTACGCCCGCTAAGGAGGATTTGAGAGATGTCACGCGTTAAAGGTGGGACCGTAACCCACGCCCGTCACCGTAAAGTCGTCAAAGCCGCCAAAGGCTATTATGGCCGCCGCAAGAGCACCTTCAAGGTTGCCACTCAGGCCGTCGACAAAGCCAACCAATACGCCACCCGCGACCGCAAGAACCGCAAGCGCAACTTCCGTGCGCTGTGGATCCAGCGGATCAACGCCGCTGTGCGCAGCCATGACGAAGCGCTGACCTATTCGCGCTTTATCAACGGGCTGAGCCTGGCGGGTATCGAAGTGGACCGCAAGGTGCTGGCCGATCTGGCCGTGCATGAACCGGCCGCATTCGGCGCCATCGTGGATCAGGCAAAGACAGCGCTGGCCAAGTAAGCCAGCCCATAATGCGCCCGTCACGGGCGAGGGACAATGTTGCGCCGCTGGGGAAACCTGGCGGCGTTTTTCATGGTGGGTCACCCTGCCTTCGCAGCGCCTTCGCGGCGAGTTCTCCCCAGACAAACCACCGGAATGCCACACTTTCTGCACAGCGTCTTGCGATGGATCATCCGGGCAGAATGCCGCTAACGCGTGAAACGCAAGGACGATTGACATGAGTACCCAGATAAAACAGACCGACCCCAAACAGCCGACACTGAGCGAGAAAGCCCTGCGTTTGCTCGCGGCGCATGACCGCGAGGCCAAGAAATTCGAGCTCTTTGTCTCAAGCGCCAAACCGGCGGCCAACTGGAGCTGAACCAGCGCAGGCGCAACCTTGACCGCCCTGACAATCTGACCCACGCTGCTCCCGGGCGAACGCCTCGCCCGGGACACGAGCGAGAACCGGATTGGATCACAAGGCCTTCATCGCCACATTGCCCCACGACACGCTCGCGGCGTTGAACGAGACCCGGGATGCCCCGGGCCTTTGGCATCTGGCGGGCCATGTGGGCCTGATTTTCGCCTTCGGGATATGGATCGCACAGGGCTGGCCGGGCTGGCCGCTCGTGCTGGTGGCGCAGGGAATTACACTCTGCTTTCTCTTCACGCTCGAACATGAGACAACGCACAAGACCCCGTTCCGATCCCTTTGGATCAACGAATGGGTGGGGCGGCTCTGCGGGTTGGTGATCATGCTTCCCTTCGAGTGGTTCCGCTACTTTCACCTCGCCCATCATCGCCACACCAACGACCCTGAGAAAGATCCCGAACTCACCTCTGGAGCCAAACCTGAAAGCTGGGGCGCGTATCTGCGTCATGTCTCCGGCTTGCCCTACTGGTGGGCGATGGCGCGGATCACCTTTGCGAACGCGCTTGGCCAAGAACCGGGCCAATATGTGCCAGAGCGCGCATGGGCCCGAGTGCGGCGGGAGGCGCAGATCATGCTGGTGCTCTACGCGCTGGCGGGCTTGAGCCTTTTGGCGTCACCCTTGCTGTTCTGGATTTGGTTGCTGCCCTGCCTTCTGGGTCAGCCTTTTCTCAGGCTGTACCTTCTGGCCGAACATGGGCGCTGCGCCTATGTGGCCAACATGCTGGAAAACACGCGCACGACCCTGACCAACCGGATCGTGCGGTTTCTGGCCTGGAACATGCCCTATCACATCGAACACCACAGCCTGCCTCAGGTGCCGTTTCACAAGCTGCCCGAGTTGCACAAGCACATGCAGGGCCACCATTGCGTATTGACCGACGGCTATCGACGCTTCACGCATGACTACATATCTGGTCTGCGCTGAACCGCGTTATCCATTTTGCTTGAGTAATGTGGCACAATGCGCACCGGCGGGCGGTTGCCCGATATGGTGCGGGTTCTGGATCAGCACCCACATCGTCGCATAGCCCGGTGCCTTGGCACGGCTGTAAGAACACCCATCGGGCGTGGTGTACCACTGCCCCTGATAGCTTGACGGCGGCGCGGGCTGTGCCTTGCGCTTGGCCTGCCCAAAAAGCGCATCGGCAGGGGTTGCCAGGCTGAGGGCAATCGCGAGCGCTGGAAGCGCCAACACAGATTTCTTCACAGACATCGGTCGATCCTTTTCAAGACGGTTCAATCGATGCCGAGGCTCGCCGGGACCGGCGACCGCGCGGCGGCATAACTGCGGCGAAACAATGCGCTTTGTTACCGCTTTTAACGGCTTTTTCCTCAAATCCCGCTATCTGAGGACGCGCCAGCGTGCGCCGCTCTTGCATTCGCAAGGGCAGCCCGCTAGCACGTCTCGGACGATGTCACCGCCCAAGCCCGAGGATGATCCGATGGACGATCTGCGCGACAAATACCTAGGCCTGATTGCCGACGCCGCCGATGAGGCCGCGCTCGAAGAGCTGCGCGTACAGGCCGTGGGCAAGAAGGGCGAGGTCAGCCTGCAAATGCGTGAGCTGGGCAAGATGAGCCCCGAAGAGCGGCAGGTGGCCGGGCCGAAGCTGAATGCGCTGAAAGATGAGATAAACTCGGCGCTGGCCGCCAAGAAAGCCGCTTTGGAAGATGCGGCCCTTGATGAGCGCCTGCGTACCGAATGGCTGGATGTGACCCTGCCGGGCCGCCCGCGCCGCGCCGGCACCATTCATCCGATCAGCCAGGTTTCGGAGGAAGTCACCGCCATCTTCGCCGATATGGGATTCTCGGTGGCAGAAGGTCCGCAGATTGAAAGCGACTGGTACAATTTCGACGCATTGAACATTCCCAGCCACCACCCGGCGCGGGCGGAGATGGACACGTTCTATACCCACCGTGAAGAGGGCGATAACCGTCCGCCGCATGTGCTGCGCACCCATACCTCGCCGGTGCAGATCCGCGCGATGCAGGCCCAAGGCGCGCCGATCCGAGTGATCGCACCGGGCCGTGTTTATCGTGCCGATTATGACCAGACCCATACGCCCATGTTCCATCAGGTCGAGGGCCTGGCAATTGACCGCGATATCTCCATGGCCAACCTGAAATGGTGCCTTGAGGAGTTCGTGAAGGCGTTTTTCGAAGTGGACAATGTCGAGCTGCGCTTCCGCGCCTCACACTTCCCCTTCACCGAACCCTCGGCCGAGGTCGATATCCGCTGCTCCTGGGAAGGCGGGACGCTGAAGATCGGCGAGGGTGACGACTGGCTGGAGATCCTGGGGTCGGGCATGGTGCACCCGAAGGTACTGGAAGCGGGCAATATCGACCCCGCCGAGTGGCAGGGCTTCGCCTTTGGTGTCGGCATCGACCGGATCGCGATGCTGAAATACGGCATCCCCGATCTGCGCGCGTTCTTCGATTCTGACCTGCGCTGGCTCAGGCATTACGGGTTTGCCGGGCTCGATGTGCCGACGCTGCACGGCGGGTTGTCTCGCTGAATACACTGAAGCGGGCTGGCAAGGTGATCGGTATCATCCTTGCCATTCTCGGAGTGCTCACTTTTGGAGCTTTCTATCTCTTTGGATTCCTGCTTGGCGGGCCATTGGTGTTTGAGGCGGGGATATTCTGGCAGCCTTTGATTTTGGCCGCTTTTGGCTGTTTTATCGCGCTCATTTGCAGTCGAAAAACACGCTAAGATTCATCCAATCGACAGATCACAATCCTTTCTCTAGGCTCTGCACAAAGTTCAGGAGCCCCCCATGCCCCTCACCCAACTCATCTATGCCTCCACGCCCTTCGGGTTTGACGCTTCGCTTCTCTCCAATATTCTGCTCGATGCGCGCCGCTGCAACGCGCGCGACGACATCACCGGCGCCCTGATTGCCCGGCAGGATCTGTTCCTGCAGCTTCTTGAAGGGCCCGAGGACAAGGTGAACGCCTGCTATCAGCGTATTCGCCGGGATGATCGCCATGTGGAGGTGACCAAGCTCATGCAGCGGTCGATCAAAACGCGGCTGTTTCCATCCTGGGCGATGCGCGACGATCCGGCCTATAGCTGGATGTGGACCATGGAGGAGGTGGCCAACGGGGCGGTCGAGCGCGCCACCGAGGATGAGGTGCTGAATTTCTTCACCCGCCTTTCCTATCTCAAGGTTTTCCCCTCCGACGGGGCATAAGCAGCGCAATGGCTTGACTTGCGGCCCCTTCAGGATCAGCCTGCGCCGGTCATCAGTTATCAGGGGGCAGCCCAATGAAAGACCAACCGGCAAATGAGTTCACCTTGCACGCACGCCGCGACGGCGGCGGCACGCCCATGCTCAATGGTTGGGGCGCCAATAGCGATTATGGCACGCTGCGCTCGGTGCTGCTGGGGCCGATCGAGAATTACCAGTGGCTGCAAACCTCCTCGGTGTCCAAGAAATCCCTCCGCCGTGGGGTGCCGTTCAGCCAGGAAACGGCCAAGCGGCAACATGCCGAGATGGTCAGCGCCTATCAGTCCGCGGGCGTCGAGGTGCACACCCAC
This sequence comes from Roseovarius faecimaris, assembly GCF_009762325.1. NCBI lineage: Bacteria > Pseudomonadati > Pseudomonadota > Alphaproteobacteria > Rhodobacterales > Roseobacteraceae > Roseovarius > Roseovarius faecimaris. The sequence continues at coordinate 37,545 of NZ_CP034348.1, read as the reverse complement.
GCACCCGACCCGCATCTGCCCTATCAGGTCTATGCCCGCGACAGCTCGGTCATGACGCCCTATGGCGCGATCATTACCCATATGGCGCAGTACTGGCGGCGCGGCGAAAACTTCCGCGCGGTGGAGACCTATCAGCGGCTCGGCATCCCGATTTACGATTTCGTCACCGCCGGGACTTTTGAAGGCGGTGATTTCAACGTGATCGAGCCGGGCTGTGTTCTGATCGGTTGGGAGGGTGAAGAGGGCCGCTCGATGGAGCAGGGTGCCAAGCAAATTGCCGGGTGGATGGAGGCAGAGGGCTGGGAAGTCAAACTGGCCGATATCGACCCGTTCTATGTGCATATCGACCTGATGGTCGTCATGCTGGCCCCCAAGCTGGCCGCTGTCTGCACCGACTGCACCGATCCCGAGATCGTCGACTGGCTGCGCGCCAAGAAGATCGAGATCGTCGAGGTGCCGTTCCAGGACACGATCGCCCTGGGGTGCAACGTGGTGGCGCTGGGTGAAGACCGGGTGCTGCTGCCTGAAAAATCCTATACGCTGAAAGACAAGCTGAAGGCGCTGGGGTTCACCATCTATGACCCGGACCTGTCGATGATCACCCAGGGCGGTGGCGGGGTGCATTGCATGTGTCAAAGCCTCATCCGTGATCCCGTGTGAGACCCGTCTGATTTTGAGTATTTGAAGAACAATGAAAGAGGGCGCGCGCCTTGCTTTCATTGTTCCAAAAATACTCATACCCCGGTGCCAACAGGGTTTTCCCTTTGCCTCTTATGAGATAAAGCCGCAGGGACGTTGAGAACCTCTGGGAACGAACCCGATGAAATTCACCCTGTCCTGGTTGAAAGACCACCTGGAAACCGAAGCCTCCGTCGATGAGATTTGCGAGGCGCTGACCGATCTTGGATTGGAAGTGGAAGAGGTCTCGGACCCTGCCGCGCGGTTGGGAGAATTTACCATCGGCAAGGTCACGCATGCCGAGCAGCACCCGGATGCGGACCGGCTGCGCGTGTGCCAGGTCCTGACCGATGAGGGCTCCAAACAGATCATTTGCGGCGCGCCCAATGCGCGGACCGGGATCACCGTCGTGGTGGCCAAGCCGGGCATGTATATCCCGGGCATCGACACGACCATCCAGGTGGGCAAGATCCGCGGCGTGGAAAGCCACGGCATGATGTGCTCGGAACGCGAGATGGAGCTCAGCGACGAGCATGACGGGATCATCGAGCTGCCTTCGGGCGAGGTGGGCGAGCGGTTCGTCGACTGGCTGGCCGAGCATGATCCGGTCAAGGTCGATCCGGTGATCGAGATCGCCATCACGCCGAACCGTCCCGATGCTTTGGGCGTGCGCGGCATCGCGCTCGATCTGGCCGCACGGGGCCTGGGCAGGATGAAGCCCGCGCCCGAGGCCCATGTAGAGGGGCAGTACCCTTGCCCGATCAGCGTAACGATAGACGAAGATACGCGCAAAAACGGCTGCGAGGTTTTTGCCGGGCGGCTTATTCGCGGGGTCAAGAACGGCCCCTCCCCCGAATGGCTTCAGCAGCGGCTGCGCGCCATCGGGCTGCGCCCCATTTCGGCGCTGGTGGATATCACCAATTTCTTCACCTTCGACCGCAACCGCCCGCTGCACGTCTTTGACGCCGACAAGGTGAACGGTAACCTCCGGGTGCATCGCGCCGAGGGCGGGGAGACGCTGATCGGCCTGGATGAGAAGGAATACACGTTCAGCGCGGGCCAGGTCGTGATCTCGGATGACGAGGGGATTGAAAGTATTGCCGGGATCATGGGCGGGCTGGCTACGGGCTGTACCAGTGAGACCACCAATGTGTTTCTTGAGGCCGCTGTCTGGGACCATATCCAGATCGCCCATACGGGTCGCGCCCTCAAGATCAACTCGGATGCCCGCTATCGCAACGAGAGGGGCATTGATCCGGCCTTCAACATGGACGGGCATGAGCTTGCCACGCAGATGATCCTCGATCTGTGTGGCGGAGAGCCGTCCGATGTGGTGGTCGCGGGCGAAGTGCCAGATGTTTCTCGCGCCTATCCGCTTGATCCCAAGCGTGTGCAATCGCTTGTGGGCATGGACATTCCCGAGGCAGAGCAACGCCAGACACTCACCGCGCTTGGCTTCCGCATGGAGGGCAATATGGCCCATGTGCCAAGCTGGCGGCCCGATGTGCAGGGACAGGCGGACCTGGTGGAGGAAGTGGCGCGCATTGCCTCGCTGACCAAGCTACAGGGGCGCCCGATGAAGCGCATGGGCGACGGGGTGCCCAAGCCAATCCTGTCGCCGCAGCAAAAGCGCGAGCAGATCGCGCGGCGCACGGCGGCGGCGCTGGGGTATAATGAATGCGTGACCTACAGCTTTATCGACCGCGCCAGTGCCACGCTTTTTGGCGGCGGCGATGACGCGACGATGCTTGCCAACCCGATCAGCAGCGAAATGAGCCATATGCGCCCTGCCCTGCTGCCCGGCCTGTTGCAGGCGGCGGCGCGCAACCAGGCACGCGGGTTCATAGACCTCGCGCTTTTCGAGCTGGGGCACGCATTCCACGGTGGCGAACCCGAAGAGCAGCACGTTCAACTTTGCGGACTTCTCGTGGGCCGGACCGGCCCGAAGGATGTGCATGGCGGATCGCGGCCCGTTGATGTCTATGACGTGAAAGCCGATGCCGAGGCGGTGCTGGCCGCGCTCGGTGCACCGGCCAAGGTGCAGATCCTGCGCGGCGCGCGCGAGTGGTGGCACCCCGGACGGCATGGCATGATCTGCCTTGGCCCGAAGAAGGTGCTGGGTATCTTCGGAGAGCTGCACCCCAAGGTGCTGCGCGAGATGGATGTCAAAGGCCCTGCCATGGCCTTCACCCTTTTCCCACAGGAAATTCCCCTGCCGCGCAACCAGACCGCCAACAGGGGCGCGCTCGCGCTGAACGATCTGCAGGCAGTGGAGCGCGATTTCGCCTTCGTAGTGGATGAAGGCATAGAGGCGCTGACCCTGATCAACGCTGCCGCCGGGGCCGACAAGGCCCTGATCGAGAGCGTGCGCGTGTTTGACGAATTCATCGGCGGCAGCCTTGGCGAAGGCAAGAAATCACTTGCCATTACCGTGCGGCTGCAGCCGACTGAGGCAACGCTCAAGGACGCCGATATCGAGGCCGTCAGCGCCAAGATCGTCGAGAAGGTGACCAAGGCCACAGGCGGCACTCTGCGCGGCTGACCCAAGTTTGACAAAGCATCAGCGCCCCGGAGGTGATCCGGGGCCCTTTGCATGCGCTGTGGTGCAGATGAAACGCATCTGCTGCCACCCTGCCACTCCGGGTTGATCCGAATCGCCCGCGCTCTTAAGCACCCCCCTTCAGCGACCGGCCCTCTCGGGCCGAAGGAGTACATGATGAAAATCCATCCGATACCGCCGTATAGGCGGCGTTTCACCCTCTCCCGTTAAGCTGCCCGCGGTCTGCGCCGGGCGGCCCTGCCCGATGTGGACCCTTTATGACACCCGAAGACATTGGCCTGATCCGGCATTGCCTGCCGGACGAGATGGCCTTCCCCTATTACGCCGATCGTGAAAGCGCCTGGCTTCTGGCCAACCTGATGCCAGGCGACGATACCGTGACCGCGCTCAAGCAAGGTTCGGCGGCGAAACTGCTCACGCGCCCCGTGTTGCGCCCATTGGCGGCGGCAACGGGCGGTGCTTTGGCGCAGCGCGATGTGCTGGCGCTGGCTCATGCTGATCGGGCGATGGCATGGGATGGGTTGAGCCGTGCCGCCGAGGCCGCTCTGGAACAGCTTTATGGAGGCGATTGGCTCGATTTCCGCCTGTCGCTGTCTAGCTGGGGCGAAGGGGCCGACTGGCAGTGGAACCAGCTCAGCCGCAAGGGTGGCAATCTGGTGCTGCAACTGGGCTTTCCCTCGGAGCACACCGCACTGATGGGGCAGTATCTGCCGCGCGAAAGCCGGAAAGATTTTGAATGTGCATGGCACCCCGTGCGGCAGGGCGGTTGCCCGACCCTGGCCTGGGCACGGCTTGACGTGGACCTTGCCACCGGCACGGCACTGATCGAAGAGCTGCAAAGCGACTGGTTGCGCATATTGCGCCGCCGCATCGACGTGATGGCCCAACACACACCCCGTGCGCGGGAACTGAAGCAGCGCCAGACCTACGAGGCAAAGCTGCGCGACCGCTATGACAGGCTTTGGCCAAAGGCGATGCTTCTCGCCGTGCTCATGCTTCTGCGTGATGAACTAGGCTGTCGGGACGTGTACCTGCATCAGCCCGGGCCGGGGGCTGCGCTCAAGAATATCTATGGTCGGCACCCGCCGCGGTCTCTCTACACGACCCTGCCGCGCAGCTTCTGTTTCGAAGCTACTCGGGACGTGCCGCATTTCCTGGCCCGCAACCGGATCTTGCGCAAGCTCGCCAGGCGCCCCGATCCGCTGTTCTGGCGGTTGGCGCTGTGAGCTTGTTCTACTGCGCCAGCTCTTCGGCCAGCATGTCAAAGACAAGGCGGATGCGGGGGCTCAGATGTACTTCGCGGTGGGTGGTCAGCCAGGTTGGAAAGGTCATCCGGTCCAACTCCGGCAGAACCCGCTCCATATCAGGGAAACCGGCCGCCACGCGGTCAGACATCGGGGCCAGCCCCAAACCCTGCCGCGCCAGTTCCCAGGCGACGGTTCCATTGGCGGACCCCACCTGAAAATTCTCGGGCGTCACCGGTAGGTCGATCGCATGCAGATAGCCCAGCATGCGATCGACATCGCCGAAACTGATCAGGTCATGACTGGCAAGATCCGCCAGATCACGGGGCACGCCCCGCGCCTCAAGATAAGAGCGCGACGCATAGAAATGCGCGCGTTCTTCGCGGATCAGCCGCGCGATCAGCTCGGGCTGTTCGGGGCGGACATGGCGAATGGCGATATCGGCCTCGCGGCGCATCAGGTCGCTGATATCATTGCTTGCCACCACCTCAATGCGCAGCTTCGGAGCGCGCTGGCGCAGAAGCCGCAGAACCGGCGGCAGAACATAGGCCGACATCATGTCACTCGCCGAGATCGTCACCTTCCCGTCGATCCCCTGAGATCGCCCCACAGCGATCAGCGCCATGCGATCCGCCGCATCTCCCATCGCGCGCACATGGTCGAGCATGTCCCGGCCCGCATCGGTCAGGATCAGGCTTTTGCCGACACGCTCGAACAGAAGCACGCCAAGCGTCTCTTCCAATGCGGCGACCTGGCGGCCCAGGGTGGGTTGCGTCAGGTTAAGCCGCCGTGCCGCGGCTGAAAATGATCCTTCTTCCGCCGTCGCGAGAAAGGCGCGGGCCTGGGTCCAGTCAAAGCTATCAGGGCGTTTGTTCATACAGATACGTATAGATAAACTGCGTATTTAGGCAATTTCTTTTCGATCTTTGCATAGATATGTCACCTGCAAAAGGAGACACCCAATGACACCTTCAGCAAAATTCTGGGATCGCGCCGCCAGCCGCTATGCCAAATCGCCCATCCGCGACATGCAAGCCTATACCTACACGCGCGAACGCACCCGCTCTTATCTCACCCCGGACAGCACCGCTCTGGAGCTTGGCTGTGGCACCGGATCGACCGCGCTCGAACTGGCGCCGTCTCTGGGCCATATCACCGGCACTGACATCTCACTGGAAATGATCGGCATCGCCCGACAGAAAGCCGCGACGCAAGGCGTGGAGAATGTCCGGTTTGTCACTGCTGACGCCTCGGGACAGATGCCTGAAAGTGGGCCCTATGACGTGGTGCTGGCCCATAACCTGTGGCACCTCGTGCCCGATACTGAAGAGGCCATAGCCCGTGTTCACGAGCAGGTAAAACCGGGCGGGCTTTTCATCTCCAAGACGCCGTGCCTTGGACAGCCCGGCATGAGTTGGAAAATCCGTCTGATGCTTTTGGCAATTCCCGTTCTGCAATGGCTGGGCAAGGCGCCTTTTGTGCGCCGCTTCTCCATTGACGAGCTTGAGGGAATAATCACCTCACGCGGGTTCGAGATCATCGAAAGCGGGAATTTCCCGGCCGACCCACCCAGCCGCTACATCGTCGCTCGGCGGGTATAAAGGCCGAGGGGGTTGCCCCTGCCCGCCCCTGTATTAGGGTTGCTGCCAACAGCAAAAGGACCCGACACCATGACCCTGCATGTCTATCTCTCCGGCGAAATCCACACTGACTGGCGCGAACAGATCACAACCGGCGCACAAGACCTCGGCGTGATCTTCACCGGTCCGGTCACCGATCATGGGGCGAGCGACGATTGCGGCGTGGCCATTCTCGGCGCGGAGGACAACAAATTCTGGCATGACCGCAAGGGCGCCCTGATCAACGCCATCCGCACCCGCAAGGGGATCGAAGAGGCCGATGTGGTCGTCGTGCGTTTCGGCACGGAATACAAGCAATGGAACGCCGCCTTTGACGCAGGCTATGCCGCGGCGTTGGGAAAATCGCTGATCATCCTGCACGGGCGCGAACATGACCACCCGCTGAAAGAGGTGGATGCCGCCGCCAACGCCGTGGCGCGCACGCCTCAGGAAGTGGTGCAAATCCTGCGTTATGTGATTGACGGTACTCTGCCGGGCTGACGCAGCGTTCCGCTTTGCGCGTCGCGGCGACAGGGCGATAGAGTGCGGCTCATGGAGTTCGACTACATCATCGTGGGCGGTGGCTCGGCGGGTTGCGTGCTGGCTGCGCGGCTCTCCGAAGATCCCGGTGTGTCGGTTTGCCTCGTCGAGGCTGGCGGCACCGGGCGCGACATCTTTATTCGCGCGCCGGGGATGGTGGCCGCGATGGTGCCAGGCCTTCCCCCGATCAACAACTGGGCGCTGCATACGGTTCCGCAAGCGGGCCTGAACGGGCGGCGCGGGTTTCAGCCGCGCGGCAAAGCGCTCGGCGGGTCCTCCGCGATCAACGCGATGCTCTATGTGCGCGGCCACCCGCGCGACTATGACGAATGGGCCGATATGGGCTGTGACGGCTGGGATTGGCAGAGTGTCCTGCCCTGGTTCAAACGCTCCGAACGGAACATGCGCGGCGCGGACGATCTGCATGGGCAGGACGGGCCGCTCCAGGTCGGCGATCAGTCCAAACCACGCGGGATTTCACAGGCTTTTCTCGACGCAGCTCAAGCCTTGCAAATTCCGTTGAACGAGGATTTCAACGGGCCACGGCAGGAAGGCGCGGGCCTCTATCAGGTCACGCAGTACTTTGACGGGCCAAAGCGGGGCGAGCGGTGTTCGGCGGCCGCGGCCTATCTGCACCCCGTTCTGCACCGGCCCAACCTGACGGTGCTGACCCGTGCCTGTGCCGAGCGGATCAGCTTTGACGGCACGCGTGCCACGGGACTGATGGTCCGGCACCGACGCCGCTCGATCGCTCTCAAAGCCCGGCGCGAGGTTATCGTTTCGGGCGGCGCGTTTGGATCGCCACATCTGCTCAAACTGTCGGGGATCGGCCCCGCGGACGAGCTGCGCGCGCATGGGATCACACCCGTGGTGAACCTGCCCGGTGTGGGCGAGAACCTGCAGGATCATCTGGACTATATCCTAACCGACACATCCAGGCGCGACGACGTTGTGGCCCTGCACCCCAAGGGGCTGGCTCAGCTCGGGCGGGCCGCCTGGCGCTGGCGCAAGACAGGGCAGGGGCATTTCGCCTCGCCCTATGCCGAAGGTGGGGCTTTCATCCGATCCGACGCAGGGCTCGACCGCCCGGATCTGCAACTGCATTTCGTGGTGGGTATCGTCGACCGGCATATGCGGCGGCTGCACTTCCGCTATGGCTATTCGGCCCATGTCTGCATGCTACGCCCGCATAGCCGGGGCCGGGTGACGCTGGCCTCGGCCAACCCGCGCAAGGCGCCGCTGATCGACCCGGCCTTCCTCAGCGATCCGCGTGACTTGGTTGTCCTGAAACGTGGCGCGCGGCTGTTGGACAATCTGATGGCGGCCCCGCCACTCGATCCCTGGCGCGGGCGCAGGCTCTATCCGCATGACGGCAGTGAGACCGCGCTTGAGGCCGACATCCGCGCCCGGGCCGATACGATCTATCATCCGGTCGGCACCTGCGCGATGGGGCAGGGCGATATGGCCGTGGTCGATCCATCGGCGCGGGTCTATGGCACAGATGGTCTCAGGGTGATCGACGCCTCCGTCATGCCTCGGTTGATCGGTGGTAACACCAACGCGCCCACCATCATGATGGCCGAGAAACTCGCTGCTGAAATGCGTCAGGATTGAGCGGCGGCCACTCGGCGATACGGCGGAATATGGGGAAAAATCATCATCATTCCCATGAAAGTTTTTCAGGTTTTCTGAAAGAGGAGGCATACTAATACACACGGGCTGCGCCGCCCGGACGCGCAACAGAAAAGGGACGTCTTAATGCTTAACGAATTCAAAGAGTTTATCGCCAAGGGCAATGTCATGGACATGGCCGTTGGTATCATCATCGGGGCCGCCTTCACGGCGATCGTCAGCTCCCTTGTGGCCGATCTGATCAATCCGATCATCAGCCTCTTCATGGGAGGTGTGGATTTCTCGGGCATGCATGCCGTGCTGGATGGTGGCGAATATGCGTCGATGGCCGATGCCGAAGAGGCCGGAGCGGCGGTCTTTGCCTATGGCCGGTTCATCATGGCGATCATCAATTTCCTGATCATCGCCTGGGTGGTGTTCATACTGGTCAAGGCCGTGAACCGGATGAAAAAGGCCGAGGAAGAGGTGGAAGCGCCCGCCGAAGATCCCGGCCCCAGCGAAAAAGATCTGCTGATGGAAATCCGCGACGCGCTGAAAAAGTAAGCTGAACCGCAGGTTTCGATGGGGTCCGCCATGGCGCGGGCCCCTTTTTATTGCCGTCGGAAAAGTGAATCAGTCCTCTTTCTTCTGCGCGGCCCGACGGCTTGCCCGGCTGGCGGCCCCGCTGCCCAGCATCGGCTCGCCAAGCTGCTGCCTGATCCAGTCCTGAAACAGGAACACCTCGTATTCCTCCTGCATCAGAACACCACGCGTGAACGCCCCCGCACGCAGCCCCGCCTGATTGAGTTCACTGGCGGCCCCGTCCTGATCCAGAACCAGCGTCGCGAAATCTGTGATCCGCGCCATATCGAAATCAGGCTGTGCCAGCGTGTCCGGATGAAACAGCCATTCCGAGGTGAGGTCCATTTCCTCGGGCGAAACCGGCGTGATCTGGACGCTGCGCACATAATCAGCGTGATGGGCAACAAATACCGAAGGTGTCACAGTGACATAGCGCTGGCCGCTGGCCACATCCTCATCGGTCAGTCCCGGCAGCCGCCCTTGTGCGGTGCCGTCCATCGACCAGGTCTCAGCCCCATCGCGCAACCCGCCGGAGAGATGCGGTGCGTCATCCTCGGCATGGGCCTGCCAGTCCGGATCATCCCGGCGCGCCATGATCGCGCGGCCATAGATCGGCACCAGCGCGGACAGCTCGGGGTGGATATTGGGGCAATGCAGGCATTCGTTGAAGTTCTCCCAGAAGATCTTCCAGTTGCACTTCAGCCGTTTCGAATAACGATGGCCCACCCGCATCTCTTCCAGCGGCCAGTGCGCGACATAGGCGGTTTCAGCCCCGTAAAGGCTTTCGAAACCGGGCGCGTCCCTGTCGAGATTGACAAAGACAAACCCGCCCCATTCCGCAACGGATACCTCCAGCAAAGGATGGTCCGCGCGATCAAACCCGGCAACAGGGCGCATCGGCCCGGTGGCGCGCAGCCGGCCCGTGAGGTCATAAACCCATTGGTGATAGGGACAGGTGATCAAAGGCTTGGCAAGTGTGCCTTCGGCCTGAGTGCACAAGATCGACCCGCGGTGCCGACAGGTGTTGAAGAACCCTTTCAACCGGCCTTCGCCATCCCTGAGCAGCAAAACGGGTTGCCCGGCCACGTCGAAAGTGCGGAAGCTTTGCGGCCCCTCAAGGCTTTCAGCGCGGCAGAGATAAACCCAGTTGCGCCCCCAGATCTGCGAGAGTTCGCGGGCGTAATGCGCCGGGTCATAATACCACTCGGCCGGAAGCGACGGCTGCGCCGAGGCCAGCCCGTTGAAATTTGTTTCCAGGACAGATCCTTCGGCCATTTGCAGTCACCTCCCAGGTGTCTATGCGCCTCTTGAGTGAAAACGGTGCCTCAACCCACCGACTCGCACAACAAAAAACGCCCGCCTCTTGAGAGGCGGGCGCGTTTGATCCGAACGGGATCGGAATTCTTAGCGGCGGATACCCAGGCGTTGGATCAGGTCCTTGTAACGGCCCTCGTCCTTGGCTTTGAGGTAGTCCAGCAGCTTCCGGCGCTGTGCAACCATTTTCAGAAGGCCACGGCGGCCGTGGTTGTCCTTCTTGTGGGTCTTGAAGTGCTCGGTCAGCGTGGTGATGCGCGAGGTCAGAATGGCAACCTGAACTTCGGGCGAACCGGTGTCGCCGTCCTTGGTTGCAAAGTCTTTCATGACCTTGGCTTTTTCTTCAGCAGTGATCGACATCGGGGTCTCCTTTGTTCAAAGGGTTGAGGGCACAAGCCGGGATGTCGTCCAGCAGGGTCCTATGGAGATGTCCCACGCAGGCGCGGGATAGCCGCGTTTAGGGCATATTGCGCGGAAAGAAAAGAGAAAAAAGCGCTGCGGTCTGACCGGGATCTTATGCCCCTGTCAGGCTGTCCAGCGTGGTCTGACCGATCAGGACAATCTGATCCAGCGTCAGGTCCGCTGCATTGGCAACTGCGGCGATCCGCATGCCGTTCAGAACGATATGCTGGGTGGTCGGGTCATTCTCATCCGGCACCAGCGAAACCTCGGGTTCTTCCCCCGCGAGGTCATCATAAACCACCATCAGGCTGTCTTCACTATTGTCGAAATCGAGGATCTGCGCCTGATGTCCCGCCCCGCTCAGCCATTCGCCCAGCGCGATACTGTCAGCCCCCTCACCCGCAGTCACGATATCCTGCACACCCGCAACGATCAGGTCATCCCCACCGCCGCCATTGAGGTAATCGACCGCCGCGTCCTCTTCGCCTTCAGGCAAGCCGTTGATCACGTCGTTGCCCCAGCCGCCAAAGAGCGTGTCTTCGCCTGCGCCACCATCCAGCGTGTCATCGCCGAGATCGCCGTGCAGCGTGTCATCGCCGAGATCGCCGTGCAGCGCGTCGTTGCCGCCCCCGCCAAAGAGATCGTCATTGCCGTCGCCGCCAACAAGGCTGTCATCGCCATCCTCACCGAAAAGCGCGTCATCCTCATCATGGCCGAACAGCGCGTCATCGCCATCCCCCCCGAAAAGGGCATCATATCCGGCGCCGCCATGCAGGGTGTCGTCACCGCCCTCTCCCAGCAGGGTATCGTTGCCGTCATCGCCAAGCAGTTCATCATCGTCCGCCCCGCCCGAGACCGTGTCATCCCCGCCATATCCGTTGAGCATATCCGCGCCGTCGATCCCGGTCAGATCGTCCTCCGCGTCGTCACCCCAGGTCACCGTCCCCGGTGTTGCGGTGCCAGTTGTCAAAGAGGTATCAGGCTCAAACTCCGCCTCCGCATCGGCATTGAGAAGATCGGACAGGCCATTGAGGTCATCGGATGGCTGAGACGCATTATCCCCCCCGCTTTCGAGAGGGAGCATACCGTCATCCTCATTGTCGGAAGAGCTGTCGCCCAGACCATAGAGCGCGGTGGCGCCCACGGCCATCAACCCCATCAAACCTACAAGAAACATCATAACCGAGACTCACAGCGACTCGATAGTAAGGGTCTCACAGGGTGCGATGTGCCGTCCATCCCGATCGGGAATCTGGGTTAACGGCTGGTGAGGAAGATGGTGCCGCAACGCTCGGACGAGGTTGCGGCACCGGGTCTCTATCTGACGATTTCCGGCCCCATAAGCGTATTGGGCAGGAAGGTGGATATCCACGGGATATAGGTCACCATGATCAGGAAGATGAAGAGCACACCCAGGAACGGCAGGGCCGCGCGCACCACGCCCATCATCGGCATCCCGGCCACGCCGGAGGTCACGAAGAGGTTGAGCCCGACAGGGGGTGTGATCATCCCGATTTCCATGTTCACCACCATGATGATGCCAAGGTGAATGGGATCGATCCCAAGCTCGATGGCGATGGGGAACACCAGCGGTGCCACGATCACCAGAAGGCCCGAGGGCTCCATGAACTGCCCGCCGATCAGCAGGATGACGTTGACCGCGATCAGGAACATCACCGGACCGAACCCGGCCGACAGCATGGCGTTTGCCACCGCCTGCGGGATCTGCTCTTCGGTCAGCACATGCTTGAGGATGAGCGCGTTGGCGATCACGAACATCAGGGTGATGGTCAGCTTGCCGCCCTCGAACAGCGTGCGCCGGGTATCGTGGTGAAAGAAGGCGGTGATCAACGCCTGCGGCTTGCTGAACAGGCTCTTGCGTTCCTGTCCGTCCCGCGCGGCCAGCGGACCCATGTCGCGATAGATGAAGGAGGCGACAAAGAACGCATAGACCGAAGCAACCGCTGCCGCTTCTGTCGGCGTAAAGAAGGCACCGGTCACGCCGGGAATACCGTAGATCCCCACCATGATGATTATGATCAGCAAAAGCCCCCAGGCGGCATCGCGGAAAGAGGCGAGGATCTCGCTCCAGCCGCGCCATTCCCCGGCGGGCATGTCCTTGATCCGGGCCATGACATAGATGGCAATCATCAGCATGAAGCCCGCCATCAGCCCCGGGATGACCCCGGCAAGGAACATCCGACCCACCGACACTTCGACCGCAGCGGCATAGACCACCATGACGATCGAGGGCGGGATCAGAATGCCAAGCGTGCCCGCGTTACAGATCACACCGGCGGCGAATTCCTTGGTATAGCCCGACTGTTTCATCGCTGCGATGACGATTGTCCCGATGGCCACCACCGTCGCCGGGGACGACCCCGAGAGAGCTGCGAACATCATGCAGGCAAACACACCCGCGATGGCCAGCCCACCCCGGAAATGTCCGACGCAGGCGATGGAGAAACGGATGATCCGCTGCGCCACACCGCCAGTGGACATGAAGGACGAGGCCAGGATGAAGAACGGAATGGCCAGCAGCGTGTAATGCCCTTCGAAGGCTTCAAACAGCGTCTGCGCGATCGAGGCAAGCGAGGTGTCCGAGTACCAAAGCAGGAACAGGACCGACGACATGCCGAGCGATACAGCGATAGGCACACCGATCAGCAGGAAGCCGATCACCATGACAAAGAGAAGGATGACAGACATCAGTTTTCCTCCCCGCGCAGTTCGCGCACTTCTTCGATTTCGTCCTCAACCTCGTGGCTCGCCACGATCCGGTCGATCTTGCCGGTCCAGACGGCCACACCGGCCTGAATGAAGCGATAGAGCAAGAGGGCGGTGGCCAGGGGCAGAACGGTGTAAGGGATCAGGCGCGGCAGCTTGTTATAGCTGTCCCCGTCGTTGAAGATCGGCTCCATCCATTTCAGGAAGGCGGGGTGCGGGACGTCATCGACCTCGTACCAGCCCTTGGCGAGGAACTTGTCCTCGAACCCAAGCGGGAACCAGCGACCCTCCGTGGCAGGCAGGTTGGCGTAATTGGCCCAGTAATCCCAGCTTCCTTTGAGAAGCAGAAAGGAAAACGCGATGCAAACGGCAACCGAAATCAGCGCCAGTGTCCTGCGCACGGGCGGCGAGACGATATTGATAATCGCGTCCACACCCAGATGCGCGCCTTTCTTGACGGCATAGGACGCGCCCAGCAGCACCAGCCAGCCAAACAGGAACACGGTCAGCTCCAGCCCCCAGAGGATGTTGGAGTTGAACCCTTTACGCGCCACGACATTGGCGAAGGTGATCAGTGTCATCGCACCCAGAAGGATCGCGATAAGGTTCTCCTCCAGCCGGTCGATGAAGTTTTGTGATGGTTTGGGATGCATTTGGGGCCCCTCCTCCCGCGTGCCGCAAAATCACGGCAGGGCCAGCACACAGCCAGCCCTGCCGGTCACAGCTTACATGCTGTTGTTGATGGCCTGCGCGGCGTCGATGGTCTCCTGACCCACGTCACCTGCGAACTGGTCCCAGACGGGCTTCATCACGTCGACCCATGCCTGACGCTGTTCGGCCGTCAGCTCGCGCACCACGCCACCTGCGTCGATCACCGATTGGCGCGCTTCGGCGTTCACCTTGGTCGACTCGGCGTTGCGGGTCTCGGTCACTTCGGCGAGGATCGTCAGGAACTGGTCGCGCACATCGGGCTCCAGGCTGTCGAGCCATTCCACCGAGGTCACCACGAGATAGTCGATGATGCCGTGGTTGGTCTCGGTGATGCCGTCCTGCACCTCAAAGAACTTCTTGCCATAGATGTTGGACCAGGTGTTTTCCTGCCCGTCCACAACGCCCTGCTGCAGCGCGCCGTAAACTTCGGAGAAGGCCATTTTCTGCGGGCTGCCGCCGATGGCTTCCATCTGCGCCACGAGCACGTCAGAGGACTGCACACGGAAGCGCAGGCCGTTGGCATCCGACGGCGAGATCAGCGGCACATTGGCCGACATCTGCTTCATGCCGTTATGCCAGAAGGCAAGACCCTGCAGCCCACGTTTCTGCATGCTGTCTTTCAGCGCCTGACCCGTTTCAGAGGCCTGGAACGCATCCACTGCGTTGATGTCCTTGAACATGAAGGGCAGGTCGAAGATGCGATACTTCTTGGTGAAGGCTTCGAATTTCGACAGCGACGGTGCCGCCAGCTGCACATCGCCCTGCAGCAGCGCCTCAAGCACCTTGTTGTCGTCGTAAAGCGTCGAGTTCGGATAGACCTCCATGCAGGCCTTGCCGTTCATCTCTTCGTTCACCCGTTGCTCCAGCAGCGACGCGGCAATCCCCTTGGGGTGCTTGTCGGTGTTGGTCACGTGGCTGAACTTGATGACGACCTCGCCATCGTCGCAGGCAGCCAGAGCACCTGTGGTGGAAATGCCAACAGCCAGGGCAGCAGCGGCTACTGTGGTAAGGAATTTCATGATCATCGTCCTCCCGATTTGATCAAGCTTTCAATCAATCAGCACCTCCTCAGGTGCGAATGCCTATAGCAAAGCCGGGCACAAGCCCTGCGACAAGGGGAAGGCGCAGTTTGTCGCAGGTAAGCGGTAGACGCTTTTATTAACAGAGACTTAAGTAAAGGTTTCGGCCGGTTTCCGGTCCCTGACAAAAATCAAGTGGGCGGAATCTCACACATGCCTCTGCAGCTCTGTGCGGGAATCGTTACAAAGCATGCTTTCCACGATACCGCTCAAAAGAGTCGCTTCGTGGCAAAGCCCACACCGACCATCACCAAGGCGATGGCCAGCCAATTGATGCCCAGTGCCGTGTCTGCGCCAAGACCCTTCAGAGCCATCATCACCAGCCCGCCACAGGTCAGCAATGCGCCCGGGATGGCCTGCAGAGGTCCGGGGGCTGCTGCGATCCCACCCTTGGAACCTGACTCGAAACGCAAAAAGATCAGTGTCAGCGGTACGAGCACCGCAAGAAACACCGCAAACCAGACCGGCCGCATTTGCCACCATGCTCCGCTGCCCGGGTCGACATCCAGCCCGATACCACCCATCCATACGGCCACGCCCACAACCGCGATCATCGCGGTCATGTGCCACAGATAGATCGTCATGATCATCTGGTTGAGCAGGATCACCCAGGCCCAGGGGCGCGTGCGCTGAAGCCAGCTTTTGATCACCCCAGTGAGCAGGATGATCACCCCGATCTGCACGCAGCCCATGGCCAGCATTGCCGTAGTCGGCGGCCGGGTGTTGGAAATCTCTTCGCCCGGTACGCTGACCATAGCCACCGGAAACCCCAGATGCCCAATCAGCAGATAAAGCCAGAGAACGCCCAGCCCGATCAGGGAAAGCGACACGGGTCCAAAACCGCCACCGCCGCGCCACCAGTACCCAAGCTGATGTACCGCGAGCCAGACAAATCCGTAATTCGCCCAGCGAAGCCAGCCTTGATCATGGGCAAAGGCAACATAATCGACCGCAATCGCTCCGAGCATGAGGGCCACAATCGACCAGATGCCAATTTTTTCCCACACCCAATAGCTCACCGGGACAACCATCGTAATCACGATGTAAACGGCAAGAAACCAGATCGGCACCAGCGCGGCCTGGGTGATGAGGATGATCTTGTCCGGTTTGACACCCATGCGCGCAGCGATGACAGCGGCAACCGACCAAACGATCACCAGCGGCACCGTGGGCTTCAACAACCGCGTGAGCCGCCCTGAAGCCCAGGCGCGGCGCTTCTCCGGATCCTTGCGAGCCGATGACCAGGACAACGCATTGGAAAACCCGCCGACAAAGAAGAACACCGGCATGACCTGAAAAATCCACGTCAAGTACTGCGTCCAGGGATCCCTGGCCAGGATAATGTCCAGCTCGACCTCACCGCCGCGCATCACCGGCGCCACCAGGAACCAATGCCCGAAGATGACAAAACAGATCGCCAGCGCGCGATAGAAATCAACCGCGCGGTTGCGCTTGTCGGGTGTGTTCTCGGCCGCCCAGACAGCGCGCGCCATCATGCCCTTGGGCATATCGGTTGAAGGGGTGCTCATGGATCACTGCTCCTCATTGCCGCTTTTGCGCGGTCATTCTGGTTTGAAGCGAGCGTATCAGGCGCATTCTGCTCCGTCGAGACGGATCATTCCCGAAACGCCTCGGCCCGGATGCCATGCCGGGCAAGCTTGTCATAGAAGGTCTTGCGCGGCAGTTTCAACGCACGCGCCGCCTCGGTCGCATTGCCGTGGTTCTGCCTCAGCGCCTGCATGAGAAACGCCGCTTCGACCTGCGCCATCTGCTCGGTCAGCCCCGGCACCTCGCCGCTGTCAAAATCGCTCAACCCCAGAACATAGCGCGTCGCGGCATTCATCAGGTCACGGCTGTTGCCCGGCCAGTCGCGCAGCATAAGGCGGCTGATCACCTCGGGCGGTATCTCGGGAGGGGCGATTTGCGCCTGTTCGGCAGCAGCCTGCACATAGTGCCGGAACAGCACCGGAATATCTTCGGGCCGGTCCTTGAGCGCCGGGATGGTGACGCTCATCACATTCAGGCGATAGAACAGATCGGGATTGAACCGGCCCGCATGCGCCTCCTGCGCCAGATCGCGGGAAGTGCCGGCAATGATACGGGGCGCATGCCCGGCGTCCTGCGCCTCATTCAGGGCAAGCTGGCTGTCGGCGGGCAGGTTGCCAACCTCGTCGATGAAGAGAGAACCATCAGCCGTCAGCGCCAGCGCCTCGGCCAGCGCGGTCGGGTTCAGCGCCGCGCCTGCGCGTTTTTCAAAGGTTGCATCGCGGCGCGACAGCACATGCACGACATGCGCGACCTTGGCGATGCCTGTCCCCGGCGCACCGGTGATCAGCACATCGGTCCCGGCGCGGGCCGCGGCGCGCACGCTGTCACGCAGACCATTGGCCAGCGCCGAGCTTCCGAAAAGCAAACGCGACGCAGCGTCACCTGTCTCAAGCTGTGACTTCAAAGCCCGGTTTTCCATCACCAGCGCCCGCGTCTGCATGGCCCGCTCGACCACCGCCAGAAGCTCTTTCGGCGGGCAAGGTTTTTCGAGAAAGCTATAGGCGCCGTCCGACATGCCGCGCACCGCCATGGGAATATCGCCTTCACCGGTGAGCAGGATCACCGGCAGATCCGCATCGACCTTGCGGACATGGGCCAGAAGGGCAAAGCCATCCTGCCCCGGCATCCGGATGTCCGAGATCACCACGCCTTCGAAACCGGGCGCGATATGATCCTTCGCCTCGATCACGCTGCCCGCGGTGGTCACCTCATACTCCGCCAGCATCAGCGTCTGCCCCAGCGCCTCGCGCACCGAGGCGTCGTCATCCACCAGAAGAACCCGTGCGATCATGCGGCCACCTCCTCAACCGGGGCCGACGCAAGCCGGATGCGGAACACCGCGCCGCCCTCGGGATGATTGCGCCCGGTGATATCGCCGCCAAAGCTCTGAACCAGTCCATAGGAAATCGACAAGCCCAGGCCCATCCCCTCGGACTGACCGACCTCCTTGGTGGTATAGAACGGGTCGAATATTTTCTCCGGGTCATCCAGCCCCGGCCCGGTGTCGCGCAGACTGACCAGCACATCGCCGCCGTCGCGCGCCACGTTCAGCTCGATGCGCTTTGCCTCCCGGCCCGTCATCGCATCCAGCGCATTGGTCATCAGGTTCATCAGCACCTGTTGCAGCCGAACCTCGCCCCCACGGACATAGACGGGGGCAGCGGGTGGCGTGTACTCCACCTGCACACCATCCCGTCGGAGCCGTGTCTCGGCCAGTTCCAGCACCGCGTCGATCACCGCCCCGATATCCACCCGCGTCATCGGCTCGGTCTCTTGCCGGGCAAAGGCGCGCAGGTTCTTGATGATCCGGCCCATGCGCCGCGACAGCTCGGCAATCCGGCCCAGATTGGCGCGCGCTTCCTCGGGCTTGTCCTTGTCCATGAAAAGCTGCGCGTTCTCTGAAAATGACTGGATCGCCATCAGGGGCTGGTTCAGTTCGTGACTGATCCCCGCCGACATCTGCCCCAGCGCCGACAGCTTGCCAGCCTGCACCAGATCGGCCTGCGCCCGGCGCAGCGCCTTTTCGGCCTCCAGCCGCTCGCTCACCTCCTGGCGTAGCTGGGTGTTGGCACGGGTCAACTCCTCCGTGCGCTCGGCCACCCGATGTTCCAGCCGCGTATTGGCCAGCGCAAGCGTGCGGCGGCGCTCGGTCGCCCAGAACAGGATCGCCCCGAAGGCCAGACAAAGGGCCGCGGTCACGGCAGCCTGCAACAGGGCGATGCGTTCGGCGGGCTGGGTCGAGATGAGCGAATGCCCCGTCATCCCGATCACCGGCAAGGGCAATGTGCCATAGACCGCACGGTCGGGCACATAGCGGCTCTCGGAGGTGGCCCAAAGCGTCAGCCCCCGCAAGGTCCAGGCATGATCGGGGCCAAAGCCCGCGCCTGGGACGCCCGGCATGAAGGAGCGGAACAAAAGCTCCGAGCGGTTGGAGATGAAAATCTGCCCCTCCTCATCGGTGAACAGCACGACCTGCGGCACGCCGCGCCAGTCGCTTTCCTCAACCGTTTCCATATCGACCCGCACCGCCACGGCCCCGGCAATGCCACCCCCCGTATGCACCGGGGCCAGAAAGGCAAAATCGCGCTGACCGGTGCCGCTGACGCCGTGGCTGAAACCCAAGGCACCGGTGCGCGGGCGGTCCATGATCGTCTTGTCGGTGGCAGGCGCGGCGCTTGAGCTGGCCAGAGGCGCGCCCTCAGGCGTCAGAAAGGAAATCTCAAGCGCCCCGCTGAAATCAGCGGTTTTCAACAGAAGCGGAGCAATCGCATCAGGCGTCTGCTCTCCCTTCGCCAGGGCCAGAATATCCGGGTGATCCGCCAGCGTTACGGCCAGCAAACGGTAGCGGCTGAGCTGCCCCACCAGCCGGTCCGAGGCCGAGCGCAGCACCGCCGCGCCCTGATCCGCCACCTGCACGATGGCCGAGCGATAGCCAAGCCACCAGACCCCCGCCGAAATGGCAGCCACAACGGCCAGAAAGGCCAGAATGATCTGAAGCCGGTGCATCCTCTCTCCCTCGACGACCGAGGATAGGAGGGCCGGAACGGCTTGACAATCTCAGGCGTCAATAGCCGCGCGCCGGATCCACGATATTCTGCAACGGTTCTCCCGCGCGCCAGCGCTCCAGATTGTCAAGGAACAGCCCGAAAGAGCGCGTCGCCCAACCGTCGAACACCGCCGAACAATGCGGTGACAGGATCGCGTTCTCAAGGCCCCATTGCGGGCTGTCTTCGGGCAAGGGTTCCTCGGGAAACACGTCCAGAGCGGCGTGCGCGATGGCCCCGCTTCGCAGCGCATTAACCAGCGCATCCTGATCAACCACCCCGCCGCGCGAGACATCGACAAGCATCGCCGACGGCTTCATCGCCGCGAAGGCGCGGGCATCCACCAGACCCCTGGTGCTGGGCAGAAGCGGCACGCTGACAGTCACGAAATCCGCCTGCTCCCAAAGCTGGGGCAGGTCATCGCTGGCACGGACCTCGTCCACATGCTCCATCGGGACGGGCCGCGCGCGGGTACCGATCACGCTCATCTCAAACGCCTTCGCCCGCTGCGCCACGGCCTGACCGGTATGGCCAAGCCCCACGATCAGCATCGTCTTACCCTGTAGCGGCTGCATCTCGCGCGCCGGATCCCAGCGCCGGGCTGCCTTGTCCGCCGCCAGCCCATCGATATCGAGCGTGTAATGCAGGATGCTGCCAAAAACATACTCGGCCATCATCGCCGAGGCGACCCCAGCCGAGTTGGTCACGGTGATCCGCGAAGGGTCCCACGGCTCAAGGTGGTCCACGCCCGAGCCGCCGACCGAAATCCACTTCGGCCCGTCCGCACCATAAAGCGGCTGCCAGGGATAGCCCGCCCGGCCCGCGAAACTGACCGAGTAAAGCACATCGGGTTTGAAGGCCGGGACCAGATCGTGCATGGCCGCGTAACTGTCGCAGGTCTCGATGACCACATCGGGCATCGCTTCGGCCAGCCGGTCGCGCAGCGGTGCGGGATCGCTGTCGAGGATCAGAACGCGCAGGCTCATGCAGTATCTCCCGGCGCGTTGACAAGCTCCGTCAGGTCGGCAATGCGGCTGTCCGGCTGCAGCAACCGGTCGCGCATCGCCCAGAGCGCGTGGGCACGCTCCTCGCTCAGCACCCCGGCACAGAAACCATGGAATTTCTCTTCAACCTCGGCATCGCTCATCCAGGCATCCACGCCCCCGCGCGCGGCGATATCGCCTGACGCAAGGGTGCGCCCGTCGCGCGTGGTCACCACCACATCAGACCAGCGTCCTTCGGGGAAGGTCGCGTTGTGATGGTCGCTCGCCACGGCCGAAATGCGCGGGATCAGCGCGGCCACATCCGGATCACGCAGGCCCGCGCCTTCGATATGCTCGGGCGCGACCGTGCCGTGCTTGAGCATCGTGGCAATGACGAAATGCATGGAATACTGCGCCTGCGTCGTGGTTTCGGGCATCCCGGCAAAAAGCCGGGCCGCCTCGTCGAAGGTGCGCACTTCGATATGCTCCACCTGATCGGCGGTCAGCCCTTCGGTTCGCATCAGGTGCCGCACGGCATCCATCGCGGCATGCCCCCATCGGCAGCTTGGATAGGGTTTGATGTAGTTTTCCGCAACGGTCCACCGCTCCCCCAGATCAGACCAGTAATGCGCGACCTCCGGCGCTTCGATGGTGATCGCCGGTGCACCGGTGAAGCCGCGCATGGCAAGCAACGCGGCGGTGCTGCCCACCAGGGCCCCCATGCCCGAGCCATCGTGCAGCATGGTCGGATTGTCGATCTCGCGCATCATCTGGCTGCGCGGGCCGTGGTATTCGGCAATGCCCAGCGCATGGCGCAATTGCTCTGGTGTGCTCCGCTCAAGCCGACAGCCCAGTGCCGCCACGCCCAGCGCGTTCCAGGCCCCTGACGTGTGATAATCACTCACCGTGGCATGCAGGCTGAGCCCCGCGCGCGCGGCGATCTCATAGGCCATTGTCATGGTCGCCAGGGCCTGCGGGCCGCTTATTTCGGAGTGCCGCTCGGCAAAGGCCATGAGCGCGGGAACCACCGCCGCCCCGATATGGCCTTTGCAGGGGGCAAAGCCATCATGGCCATCCAGGTTGTCGATCTGGGTGCCCAGCGCCCAGGCGGCCCCGGTCAGTGACACGCGGCGTCCATCAAAAAGCATGGTGGCCGCGTTCGCCGCTGACCCGGCGGCATGAAACTCCACCGCATGATCGCGGGCAATCTGGCCCACCTCCAGCACCGTGGCCCCGGCGGCCACGCCCAGCGTGTCGATCAGCAGGGTCGCGCAGTGTTTGAGCGCCCGCTCGGGGATGTCGAGCGCACCGTTCAGGGCAAACTCGGCAATGGCCGAAAACTGCGGGTCATTGGTGCGGGCGATATTACGGGACATGTCATTCATCAGTTCAGCCTTTCGAAAAGAGCGCCATAACCGGCAGAGGCATAGGTAAGGGAGAGCATTTGCAATGTCTGGAACATCATCGCCTGATTGGAGGTGATCACCGGCTTGCCCAGTTCTGCCTCCAGCGCGGCGATGCATTCCACCGCGCGCATATCGGTGCAGGAGAGGACAATCGCCTGCGCCGCGTCACTATCGGCCTGCCGGGCAAGCGCGGCCACCTGATCCGGGGTCAGCGCGCCCTGCCCGTCATTGCCAAGCTGCTCGGGAAAATCCGCGCGCGACACGGTGGTGACCCCCTCATCGGCGAGAAAGGCAATGGCGACGTCGTTCAAACTGGCCACATAGGGCGAGGCGAAGGCGATCTTGTCGCATCCAAGCGTGCGCAGGGCGTTGACCAGCGCGCCCGCCGCCGTGACCGTCTCGGCCCCGCTCTGCGCCTTGATCCTGGCCGCCAGATCCCGGTCAAAGCCGGGGCCATGCGCCAGGGTTGCAGAGGTACAGCCATACAGGATCACATCTGGTCTGACCCCCAGCAGCAGGCCGAGCGGGCCATCGAGATCGGCCTCGCCAAGGCCCGCCATCTGATCCTCATCGGGGATCTCATCGGCGTCATAACCACCCATGCGCGCAAAATGGACCGACACGCCATCGGGGCGCAGCAGCACCATGTCGGGTTCAAGGTTGGTATTGGTGAAGGGCACCAGAACGCCGATCCGCGCGCGGCCTCTGGACGAATAGTCGCTCATCGTTTCCCTCCGTTTCTGGCCCAATCCTCCAACAGCGAAGCCGCCAAGTCCATGTCGTCCGCGACGGAAATGGTCGCACGCAGGCACTCGGGCAGGCCCGCGCCGCCCTGGGGGCGCAGAAAAACGCCGTCCGTCCGCAGGGCCCGATTGGCGCTTTCCGCCGCCTCCGGAGAGGCGAAACGGATCAGCGCGAAGTTTGTGAAACTTTCATGCAGCTCGTATCCGGCAGCGCGCAGGCGGGTTGCAAAGGCATCGCGCAGCACAGCGGTCTGCGCGCAGGTTTCACGCATATAGTCGTGATCAAGTAGCGCGGCATGAGCGGCCATCTGCCCGGGCAGGGCGACGTTGTTGGGGTTCATGACCTTGCGCGTCTCGGCCGCGATGGCAGGCGGAAACAGCCCCCAGCCAACCCGCATCCCGGCCAGCCCGTAGGCCTTGGAAAAGGTCCGCAGGACAACCGTATCACCCCGCTCCACAAGGTCGAACATCCGCTCGCCCAGATGGTCGGCAAACTCGCCATAAGCCTCGTCGATCACAAGCATCACATCGCCCGGCAGCCCCTCGCGCAGACGCAGGAGCCCGGCCCGGGAAATGCGCGTACCGGTCGGGTTGCCGGGATTGGCGACAAAGACGATCCGGGTCTCCGGCGTGACCTGCGCAAGAAGGGCATCGACATCGACGGTGGCGCCTGTCTCAGAGGCCGTATCGAACCGCGCGCCGGTCATCTGCGTCGCGGTGCGAAAGAACGGATAGGCATGGGCCGGGGCAAGGGCGGCGGTGCCGGGGTCGAGATAGGCACGCGCCAAGCATCCGATCAGATCAAGCGACCCGTTTCCACAAAGGATATTGGCGGCAGTCACCTCATGCCTGTCGGCAATCGCCTCTCTGAGGACGGTCCAGTCCGGGTCCGGATAAAGCTGCGGTGATGTGGCGGCCCGGGCAAGCGCCTCGGCCACGGCGGGGCTCGGCGGGCGCAGACTTTCGTTCTGACTGAGCGAGACGAGCCGCTTGCCCGCCGGTGCGCTCAGATCAGCCAGGGCATAGCCCGCCATGGAGCCGATATGGGGAACGGGGGGGATCATGACCTGTCCTCCAACGCATGCGGATAATGCGCCTCGGCGGTGGCACGGCTGATTATGCCTTCCTCCAGATCGCGGCGGATCAGTGCCGCATCGCGCTTGCCCGGAGGACCGAAGCCGCCGCCACCGGGCGTCTCAAGGATCAGCGGCCTGTCATTCGGCACCCGGATCGTTCCCTTGCTGGGCAGCTCCGGGCCGTCATGCCCGACCCGGATGCGCCCCTTGGCCCCCTCGCCACCGCCATGCCGACCAGCAGCGGCAAAACATACGCGCTCAACCGACAGGAAGACCAGAAACGCCTCCTCCCCTGCGGCGGCAATCTCGATATGCTGGCCATGGCCGCCCTGAAACTGGCCCACACCGCCGCTGTTCTCGCGAAGCTCGCGGCGGGTGATCAGAACGGGAGCCACGGCTTCGGTCGGCTCCACCTGACTGCCCCAGACACCGCTGGGAAAGGCCGTGGCACTGAGCCCGTCCTTGGTGGGCCGCGCGCCCGTGCCGCCGTTGAACACCAGCTCCAGCGCAAAGGCCTGCCCGCCGTCGCGCGCGCTTTCCGCCGTGTGGCGCAGCGGCACGTCATAGAGGCAGGATGCCCCCTCGGCAGGCACCTTCTCAGGCAGGGCCTGCGACAGACATCCATAGACCAGATCGGGTGTCATCTGCCCGATGGAGTGGCGCATCGCAACCGGCACCGGGCGCTGCGCGTTGAGGATACACCCCTTCGGCCCGGTCACGCGGAACGGCTCTAAAGACCCGGCATTATTGGGAATATCGGCCCCGATAATGCAGCGCAGGGCAAACACGGAATAGGCGGTGGCATAGTTGAGTGGCACGTTGATACCCTTGGGCGAACAAGGGGAGGTGCCATCGAAATCCAGGAGAATGTGGTCATCGGCCACCGTCAGCGCGGCCTTGAGCAGGATCGGCATGTCATAGCCGTCAACCATCAACTCGCTTCGGTAAGTGCCTTTTGGAACCTCGGCGATTGCCTCCAGCGTACCACGCCGCGACGTCTCGATGATATACTCGGCCAGCGGATCGAGGTCATCGAGGTCGAACTCCGCCATCATCCCGGCCAGCCGCTGCGCCCCGGTTTCACAACAGGCAATGAGCGCATAAATGTCGCCTTCATTGGCAATCGGCTCGCGCGAGTTGGCGCGCACGATCTCCATCAGCAGCGCGTTGACCTCGCCCGCATCCACCAGTTTGCAGGGCGGGATCAGAAGCCCCTCGTCATAAACGTCCGAACCATCCGGCCCCATGCCAAGCCCGCCCAGATCGGCCAGATGCGAAGTACAGGAGGTGAAGCCCACCACGCGATCCTTGTAGAAGACCGGTTGCATCAGCAGGAAATCGTTGAGATGCCCCGAGGCGAGCCAGGGGTCATTGGTCATGTAGATGTCGCCCGGTTTCATGTGTTGGATTTCGAACCTCTCCAGCAGGTTCTTCACCGCCTCGGCCATGGTGTTGATATGCCCCGGCGTGCCCGTCACGGCCTGGGCCAGCATGCGCCCGCGCCGGTCAAAAATGCCGGCCGAGATGTCACCGCTTTCGCGCACGATGGGGCTGAAGGCCGCGCGGATCAGCGCCTGACCTTGCTCTTCGACAACCGCCAGAAGCCGGTTCCACATGACTTGCAGGCGGGGGGTGGTGATCTGGGTCATGCGGTGTATCCTTCGGCAGTGAGGATGAGGGTGCCATCGCCGTCCACCGTGGCGGAAAAATCAGCGCTGACATAGGTGGTGGTTTGCGGCTCAATGATCAGGGCGGGGCCTTGCAGGCTCTGACCGGGGCGCAGGGTGGCGCGGTCATAGATATCAGCCTCCCGCCGGGTCTGGCTCACCTCGCAGAGGATCGAGCTCCGCCGCTGCGGTACAGCTCTCCCCGCCGGTTCGGTCCGGGCAACCCGTCCCGCCGGATCGGCAGAGGAGGCCACACGCACCGACCAGTTCAGAATTTCGATCACCATCCCCGGCACGGAGCGGGCAAATTGCGCGCGGTACTCGGCTTCGAACAGGTGTCGCAGATGTGCAAGATCTTCGGCGGCAAGCGCCCTGTCGGGCAGTGTGATCTCAATCTCATGACCCTGCCCGTGATAGCGCATGAAGGCCGTTCGTCGGGTGGTCAGCAACGCCTCGGGTGCGCCTGCCCGGACCACCGATTCAGCTTCCGCGATCATCGTGTCGAAGAAAGCATTCAGCCCGTCAATATCGAGGCTGTCCAGCGTTGCATAGCGGCTGCGCACAATCTCGAACGACACCGGCGCATAGAGAAACCCGACCGCAGACCCAACGCCCGGGGCACGCGGAATGAGGATCCGTTGAACACCGGCACGGCGCGCCACACGCGTGGCATGCAGAGGACCGTTGCCGCCAAATGCGATCATGATACGCGCACCCAGGTCCTTGCCCGACTCCACCGCGTGCATCCGGCCCGCGCCCGCCATGCTCTCGTCGACAATCTCGCTGATCCCTGCAGCAGCCTCATCGGTGCCAAGGCCAGCGCCCTCAAAACAGCGGTCAATCGCATCAGCCGCGGCACCTGTATCGATCCGCAACCGCCCTTCGGCAAAACTTGCCGGTTCGATCAGCCCTTGCTGAATGTCGGCATCGGTCACCGTGGCGTTCTGGCCCCCCTTGCCAAAGGCAGCGGGCCCCGGCTCGCTCCCGGCACTATGGGGGCCCACCTGAATGCGTCCAAGCCGGTCGACATGCGCGATGGAGCCGCCGCCTGCCCCGATCTCGATCATTTCCAGAACGGGAATACGCACAGGCATGCCACTGCCCTTTATGAACCGTTCGGCACGGGCAATCTCGAACCTCCGCGCGCTTTGCGGCTGATACTCGTCGATCAGACACAGCTTTGCCGTGGTCCCGCCCATGTCAAAGCTCAGCACCTCGCGCGCCCCTGCCCTTTCGGCAATGCGCGCCGCAAGGATCGCCCCCCCGGCCGGGCCGGATTCGACCAGGCGGATCGGAAGCGCGGCGGCCGTTTCAATCGTCGTCATGCCCCCGCCCGCCGTCATCATCAGGATCGGACATCGCACCCCCTCAGCGGCAAAGGCGGATGCGAAATCCGCCAGGTAATGCGCCATGAGCGGCTGAATATACGCATTGGCCACGGTGGTGCAGAGACGGTCGAACTCGCGCGCCTCGGGGCTGACATCGCTGGAAATGGAAATCGCAAGCCCAGGCAGCCGCGCCAGCAGCAGGTCCCGCAGCCGCTGTTCATGGGCCGGGTTGGCATAGCTGTGCAACAGACAAATGGCGACCGCTTCGGCCCCGCTGTCGCGCAGGGCATCCGCCAGCGCGTCCACTCCTGTCTCATCGAGCGGTGTCAACTCGCGCCCCTGTGCGTCCATCCGCCCGGCAATGGTAAAGCTGCGCGCGCGCGGCACGATCAGATCAGGCTTGTCGATATTGATGTCATACTGGCTGTAGCGCCGCTCATAGGCGATCTCGAGAATATCGCGGAAGCCCGCGTTGGTAACGCTTGCCACCCGCGCCCCGCGCCGTTCAATCAGCGCATTGGTCGCGAGCGTGGTGCCATGGATGAACCCGGTGATCCGGGCCCAGTCAGCCCCGACATCGCGCAACACGTCGCGGACGCCATGCAGGGCACCTTCGGTCGGGTTTCTCGGTGTTGTCGGGGTCTTGGCGGTGGCGATGACGGTGCCGTCACCCGTCATGAGAACGGTATCGGTGAAGGTACCACCAATATCGACGGCGACCCTGAGGGCGGATGTGGTCATGTATGTGTCCGGAGATGTGAGGATAAAGCAGACAATATCGGGCCGACGCCCGGTTATGCGCCCGGTCTAGACGACCAGATCCACCCGCTCCGCGCGGCGGCCAATACGCCGGTTCTGCACCTGATGTGGCATCGCGCCCCTCATCAAATCTCTGGCGTGACGCTGTGACCACGGCCGCCACTTGTCAAGACAATTCGCTTGAGGCGTCGCGCCCGCCACACGCGCGCAGGGTCCGGCCGCAGGCAGGCCCGAGATACCATGCGTGCGCGTCAGCGCACTCCGCTTGACAGCGGATCAGAAATCGAGGTTCTCGACGTTCAGCGCATTTTGCTGGATGAACTCGCGGCGCGGCTCCACCACGTCGCCCATCAGCTTGGTAAACAGATCGTCGGCATCAGCCACGTCGTCCACCTTCACCTGCAACAGCGTGCGCGCTTCGGGGTCCAGCGTCGTCTCCCAAAGCTGGTCGGGGTTCATCTCGCCCAGCCCCTTGTAGCGTTGCAGGGCCAGGCCCTTCTCGCCCTCCTGAAGGATGGCATCGAGCAGGTCGAGCGGGCCATTGATGATTTGCGAGCGATCCTTGCGGTGCAGGGTTGCAGGCCGGGTGTAGACCTCGCGCAGGCTGTCGGTGATCGTGGCGATCTTGCGCGCTTCGCCGCCACGCAGCACCGGGCCGTCAAGCGTGCGCACCTCCTCCACCCCGCGCAGCACGCGGGTCAGGCGAATGCCATGATCCTGTGTCGGGCGGCCCTGCCAGCCGCGCTCATACTCGACGGCGATCAGGTCCAGCCGGGCCGCGATCGCATCCGCGACGCCCTGAAGGTCAGCGTCCACACGCCCCGGCACGAAGGCCTCGGCAATCGCCGCCTGCTCTAGAATGTGACGCGGGTAATGCGTTGGGAACGCTTCCAGAATCCGCTTGGCGGTGCGGGCCTCTTCCACGACACGCACAAGGTCCTGGCCCATGATCTCTTCGCCACTGCCAAGCCGCAGCACCGCATCCTCGGTGCCCTGCGCGATCAGGTAATCCTCCAGCGCGGGCTGGTCCTTGAGATAAACCTCCGACTTGCCCCGCGACACTTTGAAAAGCGGCGGTTGCGCAATGTAGAGATACCCGCCCTCGATCAGCTCGGGCATCTGCCGATAGAAGAAGGTCAGCAGCAGCGTACGAATATGCGCGCCGTCGACATCGGCATCGGTCATCAGAACGATCTTGTGATAGCGCAGTTTGGAGATATCGAACTCGTCCCGGCCGATGCCGGTGCCAAGCGCCATGACCAGATTGCCGATCTCCTGAGAGCTGAGCATCCGGTCGAACCGCGCGCGCTCCACGTTCAGGATCTTGCCCTTGAGCGGCAGGATTGCCTGCGTGCCCCGGTCGCGGCCGGTCTGGGCGGAGCCGCCGGCGCTGTCACCCTCGACGATGAAAAGCTCCGTCTTGGACGGGTCCTTTTCCGAGCAGTCCTTGAGCTTGCCAGCGAGGTAATTCACATCCATCGCCGTCTTGCGGCGGGTCAGTTCGCGGGCCTTGCGGGCGGCTTCGCGGGCGAGTGCGGCCTCGATGATCTTGCCGACAATCATCTTGGCCTCGTTCGGGTTTTCCTCGAACCATTCGGCCAGCTTCTCGTTCATCAGCCCTTCAACCGCCGGGCGCACCTCGGAGCTGACCAGCTTGTCCTTGGTTTGACTGGAAAATTTCGGGTCCGGCACCTTGACGCTCAGGACACAGGTCAGCCCCTCGCGGGCGTCGTCGCCGGTGAAGCTGACCTTCTCTTTCTTGGCGATGCCGCTTGTCTGGGCGTAATTGTTGATCGTGCGGGTCAGCGCGCCACGGAAGCCCGCCATATGGGTGCCGCCATCGCGCTGCGGGATGTTGTTGGTAAAAGGCAGCACCGTTTCGTGGTAGCTGTCATTCCACCACATCGCCACCTCGACGCCGATATCGTCACGCTCTCCGGTGATGAAGATCGGCTCTGGGACCATCGGAGTTTTGTGCCGGTCGAGATATTTGACGAATTCCTTGACGCCGCCCTCGTAATGCAGCTCGGTGCGCAGGGGTTCGGCGGGGCGTTCGTCGGTCAGGATGATCCGCACACCGGAGTTGAGAAAGGCCAGCTCACGGAGTCTTTTCTCAAGAGTTTCAAAGGAATAGTCGAGATTTGAGAACGTGTTGGTGGAGGCGAGGAAGCGTACTTCGGTGCCTTTGCGCCCATTGGCTTCGCCGACCACGCGCAGATGCTCCACGGTGTCGCCGCCCTCGAACCGGGCGTAATGCTCTTTGCCGCCGCGCCAGATCCGCAGCTCCAGCCAGTCGCTGAGCGCGTTGACCACCGACACGCCAACACCATGCAACCCCCCGGAAACCTTGTAGGAATTACTGTCAAACTTCCCGCCCGCATGGAGCTGGGTCATGATGACTTCCGCCGCCGAAACACCTTCTTCTTCGTGCGTCTCAACAGGGATGCCGCGGCCGTTATCGCTAACAGACACAGAGGAATCTGCGTGAATTGTGACTGTCACGGCGTCGGCGTGACCGGCGAGCGCCTCATCGATGCCGTTGTCGACGACCTCATAGACCATATGATGCAGGCCCGAGCCGTCATCGGTATCCCCGATATACATCCCGGGCCGTTTGCGAACAGCCTCCAAGCCCTTGAGAACTTTGATAGAATCAGCGCCGTATTCTTCGGGTGCCGCTGCCGGTTCCGCCATGCGAAATGTCCCTCTGTACTTTCGGATTTTATACGATTTTTCAGGGGCCTTGTCACGCAATGACCACAAGATTTTGTGGGTCGGCGTGGCATTTATAACAAGAGGCCCCGCTCAGGCGAAACCAGCGGAGAATTGTACGTTTTGTACAAAATCCACCCCTGTTTTGTACAAAACTCCGAAGCTCACCCGGCGCGACGCGACAGGGCCATGTGCAGGGCGTTTGCGGCCTGCCAGTCACGCGGCTGCGCCCGACTTTCCGAGCGCGACAGCCAATCGCGCGCAGCCACCTCTTCGCCCGCGATGAAGCGGTCCAGAAGCGGATCGGACCCGGCGCTTTCGGCGCGCTCTTTCGCGGCCATCTTCTGCTGGGTCAACCGGTCCAGCGACGCGGCAAGATCGGGCGAGAGATCACATCCGGCGCGCAGGGTTGCCATGTCCATCGGCGGCATCGCCTGATCGTTGAGCCGCATCCAGCGCAGTGCCAGAGACGGGCGCAACACGTAGAAATACCGCTTGATCCGGATCCCGCCCTCCGGGGCCGCCAGCCGCGACCTCTGACGCTCAAGCAGCGCCAGGTAATGCCAGGTGACAGAGCGGCGGTCGAGCACATCGCGCGCAAAGGCGGTAAGCTGTTGCACCGCCTCTGTATCGGCCAGATAGGTGATGGGGGATTGCAGCCATTCGGCGATGACGGCGTTGGAGCGCATCGCCAGACCCAGTGCCTTGCCCAGTTCCCAGCCGGAGATGTCGAGTTCGTCGTCGATAGGCCGCTCAATGACATCGCGGGTCTTTTCCAGCCGGTAATGCCATTCGACCGGGCGGGCATAGACAAACCGGACATCATAATCGCTGTCGGGTGAATGGAACCCCCAGGCGCGAGAGCCGGATTCGATGGCGAAGAGGATACGCACCTGCTCTTCAGCCTCGATATCCTTCAGGCGCGCCACGATCGCGGCGCGCATCTGCGGACTGACGGCGGTATCGGTCATCGGGCGCGCTCCTTACGAGCCGCCCGAGATCGACCGGATTACAAGGAAGATCACCGCCGACAGCCCGGCAGCGGCGGGCACGGTGATGATCCAGGCCGAGATGATGGTCATGAAATGCGACCGGCGCACGAGCTTGCGGCGGCGGCGCTCTTCGGTCGGCTGCTCGGCCGGGTCGGGGATGGCCAGACGGGCGTTGCGCATGCGCCGCGCGCTGTCCCATTCGCGGAAGAAGCCGACGCCAAAAACGCCGCCAACGGCGATGTGGGTGGAGCTGACCGGCAGGCCGAGCCAGCTTGCCACGATCACGGTGATCGCCGCCGACAGCGCCACGCAATAGGCGCGCATCGGGTTGAGCTTGGTGATCTGGCTGCCGACCATGCGGATCAGTTTCGGGCCAAAGAGGAACAGGCCGAAAGAGATGCCCATCGCCCCGATGACCATGACCCAGAGCGGGATCGAGACCGCATCGGTGAAGTTGCCCGACTGGCTGGCCTGGACGATGGCGGCGAGCGGGCCCACCGCATTGGCCACGTCATTGGCACCGTGTGCGAAGCTCAGCAACGCTGCCGAGATCACCAGCGGAATGCCGAAGAGCACCTTGAGCGAGCGGTTGCGGTTTTCCAGACCTTCGGATTGCCGGCGGATCACAGGGATCATCACCAGCCAGATGGCCACGCCGATCATCGCGCCGATCATCACGGCGGTGCCGAGGTCGATCTTGATGACCTTTTTCAAGCCTTTCATCGCGAGGTATGTGGCAAAGGCGCCTGCCATGATGCCCACAAGGATCGGCACCCATTTGCGGGCCGCGGCGATCTTGTCCTCCTGATAGATGATCCGCGCCTTGATCAGCCAGAGGAACGCGGCGGCGATCAGCCCGCCAAGCACGGGCGAGATGACCCAGCTTGCGGCGATCTTGCTCATCGTGGCCCAGTTGACCGCAGCAAAGCCCGCCGCGGCGATGCCCGAGCCCATGACGCCGCCAACGACCGAATGGGTGGTCGAGACTGGCGCGCCGATCCAGGTGGCCAGGTTGACCCAGAGCGCGGCAGACAGGAGTGCCGCCAGCATTGCCCAGACAAAGACCGAGGCCGTCTGCATGCTTTCGGGCGCGATGATGCCCTTGGCGATGGTCGATACCACGTCGCCCCCCGCGAGAAGCGCACCGGCGCTTTCAAAGATGGCGGCAATGGCGATGGCCCCGCCCATCGTCAGGGCATTTGCGCCGACGGCGGGGCCCATATTGTTGGCCACGTCATTGGCCCCGATATTCAGCGCCATGTAGGCGCCGAACCCGGCGGCCACCACGATGATGAAGGTGTTGGTGGTCTCGCCCAGCAGCAGCATCGCCAGCAGGCAGGCCATGATGATGAAAATCAGCCCGATGGCCGGGGCGACAAGGGGCCGGCCGACATAGGCGGTGGCCATTTCCAGATTGGACAGGCGCCCAAGGTCGCGGTCCAGCGTCTCAAGGTGACGCGGCTCAAAATCGTTGTTCGACATGGGGTCCCTCACCCGGTGCTCTTCTGGCTTGACCGGGCTTAGCAGTATCGACCGGGTAGCTCAATCGCCGCGAGGTCGCAGTGTACTATGAATGCTGCATCACCGCGCTTGTTCCCTCTGCCTCGGTCACCTCAAGGTGCTGCGCGCGGTCGCCCAGCTCGGTAAAAAGCTCGGGCCCGGTGCCGGTCATCCACGCCTGAGAGCCAAGCGCGCAAATCTCGTCATAAAGCGCGGCACGGCGGGTGGCATCGAGATGGGCGGCCACCTCATCAAGCAGCAGGATGGGAGGCGCGCCGAAGTCACGTTTGAGCGCGCGGCCATTGGCGAGGATGAGCGAAACCAGAAGCGCCTTCTGTTCGCCGGTGGAGCAATCGCGGGCAGGCACGCCCTTGGCCGCATAGACCCCGTAAAGATCCGCGCGGTGCGGGCCAATGAGCGTGCGCCCCGCGGCGAGGTCGCGAAAGCGGCTTTCCGAGAGCGCCTCGCGGAAATCGGTGGCGTTGGCGGGCATTTCGCCCTCGGTCATGGTCAGCTCCAGCTCGGCGGTTGGAAAGGCTGTCTCTGCCTCATCCTGCGCGCCCTGAATAAGCTCAAGCGCGGCCTGCCGGTTGGCATGAATGGCGCTGCCCGCCTCGGCCATCTGTTTTTCGACCGCGACATACCAATGCCCGTCGCGCACCTGGTCCTTCAGCAGGCGGTTGCGTTCGCGCATGGCCTTTTCGTAGACAAGCGAGACCTCGGCATGGGACGGGATGAAGCTGAGCGTGATCCGGTCGAGGAACCGCCGCCGCCCGTCCGCCCCTTCGATCCAGAGCCGGTCCATCGCGGGGATCAGCCAGAGCACCCGCGCGATGCGGCCCAGCGCCACCTGGCTTGCCGCCTTGCCGTCGATCCTCAGCTGGCGCGCGGCCCCGCCTTCGGACCAGATCTCGACCTCGTGGGTCTGGTAGAGCGAGTGCAGGATGCCGGTCAGCTTCCAGCCCAGCGCCTCGGGCCTGCGGACCATGTCCTGCGCGGCCCCCCGCCGGAGCCCGCGCCCGGGAGAAAACAGCGAAACCGCTTCGAGGATGTTGGTCTTGCCCGCGCCATTGGGCCCGTAGATCGCGACAGGGCGCGCATCGAGCGTCAGCTTCGCCCCGAGATGCGACCGGAAATGCGAGAGCGACAAGGAGGACAGGTAAAGGGCCATATATCCGGACTAGCGTGAGAGCGAGTTGCTTTCCAGTGGCAAATCCTTGCGGTCAGGGCCGTGCATGTTCCGGTTCCGAGCAGAGGTAGCGCTGACCGTCAGGCAGGGTACACAGTTCGTCGAAAAAGGCAGGGGAGAGCACGAGGTACCGCGGCAAGGCTTTGCTGGCGTCCTGCCTGTCGAGATAGGCGCTACAGATCGACAGGTAGTATTGCGCGCGCCGGTGATCGGAGGCGTACCACTGATCGAAGGCTGCTGAAACGGCTGCGCCGGTGGTTCCAACGGTTGCCATCTCCTGCTTGAAACGCGCCGCGATGTCTGACTGGCTGTCCCAGGAGGATAGCGCCGACCAGACGGCGGGCTGGCCTTTTTCCTTCAGCTGCCAGGCAACGAGAAGGGAGATCGCACTTGCATCCGCTTCGAGCGCGAAGGTGGCGCGGGCATATTCCTCCATCGCCAGGTGATCAGAGGGGCAGGCCCCCAGCGCGATCTGATCCAGGTGGCGGATTTCATGCAGAAGGATTCCCAGCTGCATCTCCTCCGGCAGGTCTTGCGTGATGTAGATGCGGTTGCGCTCGACATCGAGATAACCATGCGCCCCATCCATCCGCTCTGCATAGCAAAGGCCGGGGGACCGGTCCGACACGGTGTCCCGAAGCGACGGAAAGCTTTCCAGCGCCCGCATCGCATTTTCATAAAGGGTGGACAGCCCGCGCTGCACGTCGGTTTGCGGGGGGGCGCCGGGCGCATCGATGCAGGTTTCCGCCATGACCGAGGCGGCCATCGACAGACAGAGACCGATCGCGAAAAGCCGCGCATGAAAGACCGTGCGTGACAAGATCACATCCCGGCGCAGCGTGAGTCCGGGCAGCTGAGCAGCAAAGCGGAACGGGCCATTCCCATGCCGTCAGACGCGCATCGGCATGACCACATAAACCGCCGATGTGTCATTGCCTTCGCGCATCAGCGTCGGATCGCCTGCGGAGTTGAACAGGAACACGGCGTTCTCGCGGTCCACCTGGCTGGCAATCTCCAGCAGGTATTTGGCGTTAAAGCCGATCTCAAGCCGTTCGTCGCCATAGGCCACGGCCAGCTCTTCCTCTGCCGCGCCACTGTCGGGGGCGTTGACCGAGAGCACCAGCCGATCCTCGTCCAGCGCCAGTTTCACCGCGCGCGAGCGTTCGGAGCTGACGGTCGCCACCCGGTCCACGGCCTGCGCAAACTCGGCGGCGTCCACCTCCATCTTGCGGGTGTTGCCGGTGGGAATGACGCGGGTGTAATCGGGGAAGGTGCCGTCGATCACCTTGGAGGTCAGGATGATCTCGGGCGTGGCAAAGCGCACTTTCGTCTCGGACACCGAGACAGCGATATCCATGTCGTCCTCATCCAGAAGCTTGCGCAACTCGCCCACGGTCTTGCGCGGCACGATCACGCCGGGCATGTCGGCGGCGCCTTCGGGCAGATCGGCGTCGATCCGGGCCAGGCGGTGCCCGTCGGTGGCGACACAGCGCAGTTGCTTGCCGCCATCGGCATCCGCCACATGCATATAGACCCCGTTGAGGTAATAGCGGGTTTCTTCGGTGGAAATGGCAAATTTGGACTTGTCGAAGAGGCGGCGCAGTTCGGCCGCCTTGGCCTTGAAGTTGGAGGCATATTCCGACGACGCCATCACCGGGAAATCTTCCTTGGGCAGGGTGGCGAGGTTGAAATTCGACCGCCCCGCCTCGACCGCCAGACGCCCTGCGGCGCTGTCATCGCTGAGCGTGACCAGCGCACCATCGGGCAGTTTGCGCACGATCTCGTGCAGGGTCACGGCGCTGACCGTGGTGGCGCCTGCGCGCTCGACCTTGGCCGGGGCCTTGT
This sequence comes from Roseovarius faecimaris, assembly GCF_009762325.1. Classification (NCBI taxonomy): domain Bacteria; kingdom Pseudomonadati; phylum Pseudomonadota; class Alphaproteobacteria; order Rhodobacterales; family Roseobacteraceae; genus Roseovarius; species Roseovarius faecimaris. Next base: position 1,686 of record NZ_CP034348.1, on the reverse strand, counting down.
CGACCACTTCGATATCGAGGTCGGTGGCGCGGAACTGAACGGTGTCGCCCTCGGCCTCGATCAGCACATTGGCGAGGATCGGGATCGTGTTGCGCCTCTCGACGACGGATTGTGCCTGTGACACAGCCTTGAGCAGCGCGCCGCGTTCGATGGAGAATTTCATGCCCTCGCTCCCTCGTATCAGGTGCCCGGTCTCAGCCGGGAGGGGCACGGTATCACCTTCCCCTGCCCGATCAAGCGGTTTATGCCGTTTTCAGATGATATGCCCGGAAGGTCAAGCGCGGCCCCGCCCTTGCGAGGCCGCCTGAGAGGGCGGACGAGCGGCCCGGGTCAGCTTTCGAGCGTGCGGCGCAGGATTTCGAGGTCTTCGGCGATCTGGGCGTCCTGGATGCGCAGCTCGTCGATCCGTTTGACCCCATGCATGACCGTCGTGTGGTCACGCCCGCCAAAGCGGCGGCCGATCTCGGGCAAACTGCGCGAGGTAAGCTGCTTGCACAGATACATCGCCACCTGCCGCGGCCGGGCAAAATTGCGCAGGCGTTTGGGGCCGATCATCTCGCTCAGGCGGATGTTGTAATGTTCGGCCACGCGGCGCTGGATTTCCTCGATGGAAATCTTGCGCTCGGAGGCGCGCAGCACATCGGCCAGACAATCCTGGGTCAGCTCCAGCGTCACCTCCTGCTTGACCAGCGAGGCAAAGGCGAAAAGCCGGGTCAGCGCGCCTTCGAGCACGCGGACATTGGTGCTGATCCGGTGGGCCAGAAATTCCAGCACACCGTCGGCCATGTCGAGATCCGGATATTGGGCGCGATAGCGGTCGACCTTGGATTGCAGGATGCCCAGGCGCAGTTCGTAATCGGTGGGATGCAGATCCACCACCAGCCCGCATTGCAGGCGCGATTTGATGCGCTCTTCGAGGTTCTTGATCTCGCCCGGGGCGCGGTCGCCGGAAATGATGATCTGCTTGTTCTGATCCACCAGCGCGTTGAACGTGTGGAAGAATTCCTCTTGTGTGCTTTCCTTGCCGGCGATGAATTGCACGTCATCCACCATCAGCACATCGACCGAGCGGAACATCTGCTTGAAATCCATCATCTTGCGGTCGCGCAGGGCCTGCACGAAGCGGTACATGAACTGTTCCGCCGACAGGTAGACGACATTCAGCTCGGGGCGGTTTTCCTGCAATTCCCAGGCGATGGCGTGCATCAGGTGCGTTTTGCCCAGGCCGACGCCGCCATAGAGAAAGAGCGGGTTGAAGGTGACCGGGCCGCCCTCTGCCACGCGTTTGGCGGCGGCATGGGCGAGCTCGTTCGGCTTGCCGACGACGAAGGTCTCGAAGGTGAAGCGCTCATCCAGCGGAGCGGTCGGGATGAGCATGTCATCCTCTTGCCTGGCGGCCGCGGCTTCGGGCTGGGGCGCTGTGCGGGTCGGGCGGCGCGGGGCGTTGGCAGGTACCTTGAACTGCACCCGGCGCACATCCGACGACATCTGGTTGATCTGGTAGAGAATGCGGTCGCCGAAATTCTGCGACACGTAATTGCCCATGAAACTGGTCGGGACATGAAACACGGCGATCCCGTCGGTTACGCCGACATAGTCAAGCGGTTCAATCCAGTTCTTGTAGTTGCTTGCCCCGACAGTGCTCCGCAGATCTTGCTTCAGCTGGCCCCATTCTTCTTTCGTCAT